>CAMDZU010000217.1 GCA_945910715.1 uncultured Clostridia bacterium | reverse complement strand
TTGAAGTGAAAAGACCGATATATCTTACGTCGCCTACGCAGGGGTGCTTTTCCTTAAGCTCTTCAAGAATATTGCCAAGGAACTTGCCTACCTTGTTTACATTTTCAAGAATGTTTGCTTCCTTGTAGTAGTTTACGCAGGCAACACCTGCTGCACAAGCAAGTGGATGAGCGCTGTATGTAAGTCCGCAGGAAAGCAGATGATCGTCAAAATAAGCAGCGATCTCCTTGCTTACAACCACGCCGCCAAGCTGAACATAACCGCAGGTTATGCCCTTTGCAAAGCTTACAATATCTACCATTGATTCATCGAAATTCTGAAGCGCAAAGTCGAAAACCGTTGTTGTTCCGCCGCAGGCAGCCGCTCTTGTTCCCGCAAAGTAATCGTCGGAGGAAATAGTGCCGCCGAAAGGCATTGCCAAATGCGTATGAGCGTCGATAGCGCCGGGAAGGACCAACATTCCGCTTGCGTCAACTACGTTGTCACATTCCATATCCGATAAATCTGCGCCAAGAGCAGCAATTTTTCCGTCCTTGACCGCAACGTCCGCCCTGAACATTTCCGACGATGTAACCACAGTGCCGTTTTTGATTATCAAATCCATAATTATTGCCTCCTGTTAATATGTTCTGATTGTTCATCGGAAAGCCATCACTTATGACGGCTTTCCGATAAACCCGGAGGACTGCTGCCCTCCGGATATCGTTTTGGGGAATAGAAGTATGAGATGAAGAGGGGATTATTTCTTGAAAAGGTCGTTCTTGTAAACAAGTACCAGACCTGAACGCTGATATACCTGAGCTACTTCAAGAAGCTCCATGCCGCCTGCGTTAGCGTTGATAAGGTTGGAAACCCATGTTACGCCGAAGTCAACTGTTCCGTTGTAAACGGCTGTTGTTTCGGAAATGTCGCCGCCGCCGCTTACGATTGTAACGTCAAGACCTACCTCGTCATAGTAGCCCTTTGCCTTAGCAACGTAGTAACCCATGAACTGAGCCTGCGGGAGCCACTTCAACTGAACGGAAACAGCTGTCTTTTCGGGAGCGCCGTCTGTTTCGGGATCGTATGTCATATATGCTGTACTTCTGATATCGTCAAGGGTCATTGCCGCTAACTTATCCTTTGCAGCAGCGTCTTCAAGGATAATGTACTTCTTTGCAAGGTCAAGGGTCTGCTGCATTGCTTCCTCGTCCATGTTGCCTACTTTTTCGGCAGAAACGGAGTTGCCGTTCATATCTGTTGTTACCAGCTTTGCAACCTCGGAAGCCATATAAGCCTGGTGGTCAGCGGATACAGAGGAGCCTGCCTCAAATACGATTTCAGCCGCTTCCTCGGGGTTAGCACAGGCATAAGCCCAGCCCTTCATTGAAGCTGATACGAAAGCCTTTACTGTGTTTGGATTCTGCTCTGCAAAAGCCTTTGAGCAGAACAGGTTATCCTCCAGCATTGCAACGCCCTCGTCGTTCATATCAATGATGCCTACCGTGTCGCCGTAGCCGTAGCCGCCGTCATAGCTGTTCTTTACAAGACCAAGCTCGTTATAGGTCATTGCAGAGGCAAGAGTTACGGAGTCGCTGTCGAACTGGTCCATTGTGAAGTCCATTGTTATGTAGTCTGTGGGCAGCTCGTACTTTGTAAGCAGAGCCTGAATTTCGTACTCGTTGCCAAGTCCCCAGTTGCCAACCTTTCCGTCGGCTGCTGCAGCCTTGATGATTTCCTCGTTGCTCATCATTCCTGCTGCTTCGGGAGCGTCTGTTGCTTCTGCTGTTGTATCGGCTGATTCACCGCCTGCTGTCGTTGTTTCAGCCGCAGTTGTGGTTGCAGCTGCAGTTGTTGTTGCAGCAGTTGTGCCGCCGCAGGCTGTAAGCTGAGCGCATACAAGAATTGCCGCTACTGCCGCCAGAAGTGTTTTTCTTTTTGTCTGTTTCATAGTTGTTACCTACCTTTCAGTCTTTCTTTATTTAAGCTTTCGCCTATCCACGTGATTTCCGCCTTTTGAGGATAAGCTTTTCGGCTATCATCAAAATGACGTACATTATAATTCCTATGGCACAGGCAATTGCTATGTAAGCCCATGCCGTGGGATATTGACCCTTTACTATGTTTTCTCTTATCTGTCTGCCTACGCCTACCGTTTCCTCGGCGAAGTATTCCGTTACCAATGCGCCGATAACGCTGGCAGGAACGCTCACTCTGAGGGCGGTAAAAATATAGGGAATACTGTTTGGAAGCCTAAGCTTTGTGAAAACCGTTATACGCTTTGCGGCATAGGATTTCATTAAATCCTCGGAAAAAGGCTTTAACTCCGTAAGTCCTCTGAATGCGTTTACGCTCATAGCGGCAGTACAGGAAATTGTAACTACCAGTATTTTTGCAATGGTGCTTCTTACGCTTACGTCGCCGCTTAAATCTCTTGTCCAGTTATTGATAACGGGAGCAAGAGCTACAAGAGGGATTGCGTTAAATGCGGAAACTATTGTAAGTCCCCCTGCGCCCCATTTTGAAAATACCGTTGCAATAATTGCAATTCCATAGCCTAAAATCGAGCCGAACATCAGTCCTCCAAGGGCAACCGTAACGGTTATTTTAACGTGACCCATTATTGTGTCCCAGTTGGAGGAAATAATCTCGCCTATTCTTGTGGGGAGCGGAAGAGTTATTGTGTCCGTTCCCATCCAGGAATGGAGCACCTCCGTCTGCCAGAGCGCAGCGATGACAACGCCGAACAAGACAGGAAGCGCAAAGCCCGAAATACTGTTCATCAGCCGTTTTGCTTTCATTTTGTCCACCTCCGTCAGTCTTCCGCTTTTTTGCGCTTATATGGGCAAAGAAGCTTTTCAATAACACCCATAAGCCAATAGCTTAAAATGCCTATTACTGCGCTTATAAGCACAATGTCCCAGAAAACAAGTCTTGTCATGCCGCCCTTAAGGGATTGCGAAAGCATACAGCCAAGACCGTTGCCGCCCTGTAATGTGTCAACAAGTATTGACGCCGTTATCGCCATAGGAGCGGAAATTTTCAGTCCCGTGAAGAAATAAGGGATACAGGCGGGAATAAGAGTTTTTGTGTAAAGCTGGAATTTGCTTGCCGCATAAGAGTACATCAGCTCGTGCTTTTCCTTTTCCACCGCCTTGAAGCCTGCAAGAACGTTTGTTGAAACTGGATAAGACGCGCCTGCTTCGGCGTTTCGCCGCCTACGGTTATTGTGCCCTGTGTGGGCTGAAGCAGGTCCGCCATGATTCTCAGCAGAGTGGTTTTGCCGCAGCCTGACGGACCAAGCAGCGAAATAAATTCGCCCTTCTGAATGTCGAGAGATACGCTGGTAAGCGCCGTTACATCTCTTCCGTCGGTTGTTTTGTAGGTCATGCCGATGTTGTCAAGCATAATTTCTGTCTGAGTTCCCATAGCGATCATCCTTTCAATATAGCTGAAATAAAAAACAGACAACGCAGTCATCTTTGACCCCATTGTCTGTTTAAAATGAAT
>CAMDZU010000216.1 GCA_945910715.1 uncultured Clostridia bacterium | reverse complement strand
GTCAGAAGCAGGTGCAGCAGGTGCTGTTCACGGCTCGCTGTCCGCAGGCGCTCTCACAACCACTTACACAGCATCACAGGGCTTACTTCTGATGATCCCTAATATGTACAAGATTGCAGGCGAGCTTTTACCAAGCGTTATGCACGTTTCCGCTCGTGCTCTTGCTACACACGCACTTTCAATTTTCGGCGATCACAGCGATATTTACGCATGCCGCCAGACAGGTTATGCAATGCTCTGCTCCACAAACCCACAGGAGGTTATGGACTTAGGCGCAGTTGCTCACCTTGCAACAATCAAGGGCCGTGTTCCTTTCTTACACTTCTTCGACGGTTTCAGAACATCTCACGAAATCCAGAAGATCGAAGTATGGGACTATGATACCCTTGCTAAGATGGTTGATATGGACGCTGTTCAGGCATTCCGTGACAGAGCTCTCAATCCTGAAAAGCCTGTTCTCCACGGTACAGCTCAGAACCCTGATATTTTCTTCCAGGCAAAGGAAGCTTCTAACCCATATTACAACGCACTCCCCGGAATCGTTACAGAGTACATGGACAAGGTTAACGCTGAAATCGGTACAGATTACAAGCTGTTCAACTACTACGGTGCTCCCGACGCTGAACAGGTTATCGTTGCAATGGGCTCAGTAAACGATACAATCGAAGAAACAATCGACTATATGCTCAAGCAGGGCAAGAAGGTCGGTCTTGTTAAGGTAAGACTGTACAGACCATTCTGCACATCTGCTTTCGTTGACGCTATCCCTGCTACTGTTAAGAAGATCACAGTTCTTGACAGAACAAAGGAACCCGGCGCTATCGGCGAGCCATTATATCTGGACGTTGTAGCTGCATTAAAGCAGGAAGGCAAGTTCCAGGATGTTCCTGTATTCTCAGGCCGCTACGGTTTAGGTTCAAAGGACTGCAACCCTGCACAGATTCTTGCAGTTTACAAGAACGAATCCAAGCCAAGATTTACAATCGGTATCGAGGACGACGTTACAGGTCTTTCACTGCCAATCGAGGAGAATCCAAACACAGCTCCCGAAGGCACAACCTGCTGCAAGTTCTGGGGTCTTGGTTCAGACGGTACTGTTGGTGCTAACAAGAACTCCATCAAGATTATCGGCGACCACACAGATATGTATGCACAGGCTTACTTCGCATACGACTCCAAGAAGTCCGGCGGCGTTACAATTTCTCACTTACGTTTCGGTACTTCACCAATCAAGTCAACATACTTTGTAAACAAGGCAAACTTTGTTGCCTGCCACAACCCATCATACATTGACAAGTATGACATGGTTGAAGATGTAATCCCCGGCGGCTCCTTCTTACTGAACTGCCAGTGGACAGTTGACGAGCTTGACGAAAAGCTTCCTGCTCCCGTAAAGGCTTACATTGCAAAGAACAACATCAACTTCTACATTATCGACGCTATCAGCGTTGCTAAGGAAATCGGTCTTGGCAACAAGACAAACACAATTCTCCAGTCCGCATTCTTCTCCATTGCCAACATTATTCCTGCTGATCAGGCAGTTGAATACATGAAGCAGGCTGCTTACAAGTCATTCGCTAAGAAGGGCGACGACATTGTAAACATGAACTACAAGGCAATCGAAATGGGCGCAGGCAAGGTTGTTAAGGTTGACGTTCCTGCTGAATGGGCTAACTGCACAGGCGAGCTTCCTGTTCACGTTGCAACAGGCGACAGAAAGGACCTTGTTGACTATGTAAACAAGATTCAGATTCCTGTAAACGCTCAGAGAGGCGACAAGCTTCCTGTTTCCGCATTTGCAGATATGGCTGACGGTACGTTCCCACAGGGCTCTGCCGCTTACGAAAAGCGCGGAATCGCTGTTGACGTTCCCGAGTGGCAGGTTGACAAGTGTATCCAGTGTAACCAGTGCTCAATGGTATGTCCGCACGCTGTTATCCGTCCTGTAATGCTTACTGCTGACGAAGCTGCTAACGCTCCTGCAGGCATGAAGATGAAGGACGCAACAGGTATGCCGGGCTACAAGTTCGCTATGACAATCTCTGCTCTGGACTGCACAGGCTGCGGCGTTTGCGCTCAGGTATGTCCTGCAGGCGCTAAGGACAAGGCTAACAGCGCTCTCGTTATGAAGTCCCTTGATTCTCAGCTTGGCGAACAGGATAAGTTTGCTTACGGTCTTACACTTGCTGAAAAGCCCGAGGTTCTTGAAAAGTTCAAGGAAACAACAGTTAAGGGCTCACAGTTCAAGCAGCCACTCCTCGAATTCTCCGGCGCTTGCGCAGGCTGCGGCGAAACACCTTATGCTAAGCTTATCACACAGCTCTTCGGCGACAGAATGTACATTGCAAACGCAACAGGCTGCTCCTCTATCTGGGGTGGTTCTGCTCCATCAACTCCATACACAGTTAACAAGGAAGGTCACGGTCCTGCTTGGGCTAACTCCCTCTTCGAAGATAACGCTGAATTTGGTCTTGGTATGTTCCTTGCACAGGATACACTCCGCGGCAGAGCACAGGCTAACTTAAAGGTTCTTGCTGAAAAGGCTAACGACGACGTTAAGGCTATTATCGACAAGTACTTTGAAACAGCTAACGACGGCAAGGCTAACGCACCTGCAGCTAAGGCAGTTATCGAAGCTCTCGAGGCTTGCCCATGCGAAAGCCCTGAAAAGACCGAAGTTCTCAAGCTCAAGAGCTATCTGTCCAAGAAGTCCAACTGGATCTTCGGCGGCGACGGCTGGGCTTACGATATCGGTTACGGCGGTGTTGACCATGTACTTGCTTCTGGCAAGAACGTAAACATATTTGTATTCGATACAGAGGTTTACTCCAACACAGGCGGACAGGCTTCCAAGGCTACAAACATCGGTGCTGTTGCACAGTTCGCAGCAGGCGGTAAGGATGTTAAGAAGAAGGATCTTGCAGGTATCGCAATGAAGTACGGTTATGTTTATGTTGCTCAGATTTCTATGGGCGCAGACAAGAACCAGTGCCTCAAGGCAATTGCAGAAGCTGAAGCTTACGACGGTCCATCCTTAATCATTGCTTACGCTCCATGTATCAACCACGGTATCAAGGGCGGCTTAACAATCGCTCAGAAGGTTGAGAAGGAAGCTGTTGAAGCAGGTTACTGGCATCTGTTCAGATTCAACCCTGCTGCTCCTGAGGGAACAAACCCATTCAGCTTAGACAGCAAGGCTCCTACAGGCGACTACAAGGAATTCATGATGAGAGAAGTTCGTTACAACTCCCTCATGCGTGCTAACCCTGAAAGAGCAACAGTACTGTTCGACAAGGCAGTTGCTAACTCCAAGAAGAAGTATGAAGACCTTTGCGGCTTAGTTGATTACTACGCAGTTAAGTAATTCTACTGAAAATAAAAAAAGCAGGACTTGTTCCTGCTTTTTTCTTTGCGTTGATGTATATGAAAACAACCCCCGAATATTGATTCGGGGGTTTTTCAGACTGTCGATAAACCCACGCACCGCAAAAATGCGGGTTCAAAGTGATAAC
>CAMDZU010000215.1 GCA_945910715.1 uncultured Clostridia bacterium | reverse complement strand
CAGTTATCAGGGTGCGGTACACAAGCGTGAAGCCTTTGCAAATTACCCGTCAGACGTAATCTGTATAAGGCTTTCCTCCGACAAACCAAGGCGAATCTGCCTGCGCCTTTCCCTTGACAATATCCAGCCAAAGGGACAGGTAAGCGCAAGGGACAACGCTCTTTATTACAGCGGCGCAATTACGGACAACGGGCTAAGATACGCAGCACGGTTTACGGTAATTCACAGCGGCGGCGAGCTGCTTACCGCAAAGGACAGCGTTATGGTTGAGCACGCAGACAGCGTTGAAATTTATTTCACGGCGGCGACGGATTACGCTGACCAATACCCGACCTACCGCAATAACATCGACCCTGTTAAGACTGTTAGCGAGCGGCTTGAAAAGGCTGTGGAAATGGGTTGGGAAAAGCTTTTTGCGGAGCACGAGGCGGATTACAAGCCACTTTTTGAGCGTGTTTCCCTTTCGCTTAACAGCTCGGATTGTCCCGAAATTGATACAGACAAGCTTGTGGAGCAGTACCGAAACGGCGATATGACAAATGCCTCCGCCCTTGAAGAGCTGTATTTCCAGTTCGGCAGATATATGCTGATTTCCAGCTCCAGAGCAGGCACTCTTCCTGCAAATCTTCAGGGAGTATGGAACGAATCCAACTGTCCCCCTTGGTGCTGCGACTATCATATAAACGTTAATCTGCAGATGAATTACTGGGGCGCTTATAACACAAACCTTGCGGAATGTGCATTGCCGCTGATTGATTTTCTTGACAGCATGCGCCCTGCGGGACGGGTTACCGCAAAGGAATATTACGGCATTGAATCCACCCAAAGCAATCCCGAAAACGGCTGGATTGCCCACACACAGACCTCGCCCTTCGGCTGGACTGCCCCCGGCTGGGATTTCTACTGGGGCTGGTCAACGGCGGCGGTTGCGTGGCTTATGCAGAATTTGTGGGAATACTACGAATTTACAGGGGACAAGGAGCTGCTCCGAAAGCGGATTTATCCCATAATGCGTGAAAGCGTTGTCTTCTACAAACAATGGCTGATTTACGACGACAAGCAGGACAGACTGGTTTCAAGCCCCACCTATTCCCCCGAGCACGGACCTGTCACAATCGGCAACACCTACGAGCAGTCCCTTATCGAACAGCTTTATAAGGACTTTATAAAGGCGTCCGAAATACTCGGCATTGACGAAGAGCTGCGTGATGAAATCGGAAAGCAGTGCAAAATGCTTAAGCCCTACAGGGTAAGCAAAACAGGCAGGCTTATGGAATGGTTTGAGGAGGACAACGAGGATTTTGACAGCAGCAAGGTTCAGCCATACCACCGCCACATTTCACACCTGCTTGGCTTATATCCGGGAAAAGCAATCAGCGCAAACACTCCCCACCTTATGGAAGCCGCAATTGCCACAATGAACCACAGAGGGGACGATTCGACAGGCTGGGCGAGAGCCTTCAAGGTAAACCTTTGGGCAAGAACAAAGGACGGAAACAGAGCCTACAAGCTTTTGTCGGGTCTGCTTTCAAGCTGCACCTATCCAAACCTTTTCGACTTCCACCCACCCTTCCAGCTTGACGGAAATTTCGGCGGCAGCGCAGGCATTGCAGAAATGCTGCTGCAAAGCCACGAGGGCTATATAGAGCCTCTTGCCGCTTTGCCGTCGCATTGGAGCAGCGGCGAATACAAGGGGCTTTGCGCACGGGGCGGATTTATTGTTGACGTAAAATGGTCTGAGGGTAAGGCGGAAAGCATTGCAATAACCTCCACCCTCGGCGGAATTTGCAGAGTAAAAACAAAGCTTTCAAGGCTGAACGGAAAAGAAATTGCCGCTGACAACGGTATTATCACTTTTGAAACAGAGAAAAACGGAGTGTATAGAATTGAATTATAATTCAAAGGACACGGAAAAAACCTGCTCCTTTACAGGCTACCGACCGCAGAAGCTTTCATTCGGCTTTAACGAAAAGCACCCCGACTGTATAAGGCTGAAAAATGTCCTGCGCAGCGAAATAATCAAGCTTATCGAAAGCGGCTACCGCTATTTTCAGTCGGGTATGGCAATGGGAATTGATATGATATGCGCTGAAATTGTCCTTGAGCTAAAGGAGCAATACCCCCATATACGGCTTTTTGCCATTATCCCCTGCGAAAATCAGACCGCAGGCTGGAGCGAAAGCAGCATTGCACGGTACAATAACATTCTTGACAAAAGCGACGGGTCGGTTATGGTCACTCAAAAGCCTTATGAGCAGGGCTGTATGCAGAAAAGAAACCGTTATCTTGTGGATACGGCAGGAGCGCTGCTGGCGGTTTTCGACGGCAAAAAGGGCGGCACAATGAGCACCGTCAATTATGCTGACAAAATGGGGAAAAAGCTTGTGATAATCGACCCTTCAAGATTTATGCGGATTGAATTATTTTCACAGCGTAATTTTGACATCTGAAAGGAATATATTATGTTAAAAAACGGCAAGACCCTTTTCGGCGACAACTGGGAATTTACCCTTAAGGAAATCGGCACATCACTTGACGACATAAACAGCGAAAGTGATTGGCACGAGGTTGAGATACCTCACGACTGGCTTATCGGCGACACACGAAACCTTTACAAAACAGGAGAGGGCTGGTACAGGAAAAGCTTTGTCCTTGATAAAAACGATCTTGAGGGCAAGCTGTATATCTGCTTTGACGGTGTTTATATGAACTCCACCGTCTATCTCAACGGCAAGGAAATCGGCGTCTGGAAATACGGCTACTCCTCCTTTTATTTTGAACTGAAAGACGCTAAAGTGGGCGAAAACACCCTCCTTGTAAGAGTACAGCACGAAGCCCCAAATACACGCTGGTACAGCGGCGCAGGCATTTACAGAAACGTATATATCAAGAAAGTACCCCTTGTTCACATTGTGGAAAATGGGATTTACATTGTTACGGACGGAAGGTCGAGAACTCACGTTGAAACCGAGATAATCAACGAAAGCGAAAGCAATGCGAAAATTGAGCTTATCCACGAAATAATGGACAGCAACGGCAGAACGGTGGTTTTCTCTCACAGCAACGTAAACCTTGAGCCGGGCGAAAGGGCAACCGACAATCAGGATCCCCTTGTTTACCGTCCTGCCTTATGGGATACGGAAAACCCCAACCTTTACACCTTAAAAACCACCCTGTCCATCGGCGAGGAAATTATACAGACCGAAACCACCCGTTACGGCTACCGCAAAACCGAGTTTTCCCCAAGCGAGGGCTTTAAGCTGAACGGCAAGCCGTTAAAACTTCACGGCGTTTGTATGCACCACGATCTGGGCGCATTGGGCGCTGCGGTGAATTATGCGGCGCTGAAACGGCAGATGACAATTCTCAAATCAATGGGCGTAAACGCAGTAAGAACCTCCCACAATATGCCTGCTCCCGAGCTTTGCGAAATATGCGACGAAATGGGTATTCTCATGAACAGCGAAGCCTTTGATATGTGGGAAATGCCGAAAAACAAAAACGACTACGCAAGATTTTTCCCCGAATGGTATAAGAAAGACGTTGCCTCGTGGGTAAGCCGTGACCGCA
>CAMDZU010000214.1 GCA_945910715.1 uncultured Clostridia bacterium | reverse complement strand
CCGTCTTTTTTTGAGTGCTTTGCTATTATATCACGGTTTTCGAGGTTTGTCAACAATAAAACCAACGTGATTTTTACCAAGATTTAAGCCCTTTTTTACACGTTTTTGCACGTTTTCGGTTTGGTTTCCAACACAACTTTATATGTTGTATCCTTCATATTTTACCACACAATTTGTAGATTATACTATTCATAATATAATGCAAAAATACTCTTTATTTATTTTTCTGTTAGTGCTATAATAGAAATACTACTTTACGGAGGTATTCAATGAACATTGCAATCTGTGACGACATTTCCTCTGCAAGAGCGGAGCTTACAGACTATATAAATAAATACTCCCTTTCCACTGCCAACGAATTTACCGTAACCGAATTTTCCAGCGGCGAGGAGCTTTGCAAAAGCTTCATAAACGACAGAAGCGCCGACCTTGTTTTTCTGGACATATACATGGAGGGCATGAACGGAATGGAAACCGCAAGGCTGCTGCGCTCGTCGGGCTTCGGCGGAGAAATTGTCTTTACCACCACCAGCACCGAATTTGCCCTTGACGGCTACACCATTGCCGCTGCAGGCTATCTTGTGAAGCCCTATACTTATGAACAGTTTTCCGTTGCAATGAACACCGTCTGCTCACGGCTTTCCAATGCTCTCAAAAGCATCGAGATTATTGTTGACCGCATATCCAGAAAAATCCCCTACCGTGACATAATGTACATAGAAAGCGACGGCAGATACGGCGTTATCAGAACGGAAAGCGAGCGCATAAAGTCCCACCTTACTCTTAAGGAGCTGGAAAGCGTACTGTGCAGCGAGCCTTATTTTATGCGCTGCCACAGGAGCAACATTGTTAATCTCAACCACATTGCCGCTCCCACCTCCGAATACATTCTGATGAAAAACGGCGAAAGAGTTATGATAAACATTAAGGAAAATCTGAAAATAAGGCAGCAGATTGCCGATTACTTTTTCAGTCTGACGAAAGGAAACTGATATGAACGAGGCTTTTGTTTATGCGCTGAGGTGCTTCATTTCAATGTTCCCTTACGGCCTGATGTTTCTTGTTCTGTTCGATAAGTTCAGACGTTTCCGCTCGGTGGTGCAGACCCTTATCGTCATTGCAGCCATACTTGTTCCAACCGCAATTGTAGGGCTTGTTGCAAGTACGGGAAAGCTTACCGAAATAGGCTACAACTTTTTATGCGCAGGCGCAAGCGTGGCGCTGGCGGCATTGGGCTGGCTTTCCCTCAAGAAAATGAGGGGGCGGCTGTACTCATACGTTGCGCTGCTCATAATGCAGATTGCCATTTTTGTCAACGGCACAATGATTTATCTCCAGACCCTTACTGACAAGGGACATTTCCTGTACTGGATTCTGTACCCCTGCGCCTATGTGGTACTTGTGCCAATGACCATAACCCTCCGCAAGCTGGTTGAGCCCCTTATCTGTGAATACGCCACCCACCCCTTATGGCTCAAGCTGTCCATTCCTGCCTCTATTTCTACCTTTGCAATGTTCAGCTACTTCAACTACGCAATTTTAGAGCGCAGCAACTTTGAGCTGTGGGTGCTGATTGTTTTCCTGCTTATTGCAATGTCGCTTATTTCCGTAAATATGGTTGCGCTTGGGGTTGTCATTGACGCAATCCGCTCGGAGGAATACAAAAGCCAGCTTGAAACCGCCGACCAGCTTTTAGAGCTGCAAAAAACCCAGTACCGCCTTATTACCGAAAGCATTGAAAACGCCAAGCGTGCAAGGCACGACCTTAAGCATCAGCTTGCGGTTATTGAGGGATTGATTAACGAGAAAAGCTCCGGCGAGCTTAAAAGCTGCGTCAGCGAGTTCAAAAAGTCAATGCCGCCCGAAATTGACCGCAAGCTGTCCGACAGCTATGCCGCAAACTGCATTGCCGGCGAATATATGCAGCGTGCGGCAAGGGAAAACGTTGATTTTGCAGCCACCTTGTTTATCGGCGAGCAGTCCACCCTTACCGACCTTGAAATTGCAATTATGCTTGGCAACTGCCTTGAAAATGCCTTTGAAGCGGTTTCAAAGCTGCCCCCGGAAAAACGCCGCATAAGCGCAAATTCCACCCGAAACGGAAATATCCTCACCTTTGTTGTCAGCAACACCTATGACGGTACGGCAAAAACCAATGTTTTCGGCGCTTTCCTTTCACGGAAAAGAGAGTATAAGGAAATCGGAATCGGGCTTGATTCCATACAGCGCATTGCCGAAAAGCACGGCGGCGTAATGAAGATAGAGCAGGACAAGGAGCGGTTTGTGGTTTCGGTAATGCTTAACGTGTTCTGATTATAAAAGCCCTGCAACAGCCTCGTAAATCACAGGCACAATCAGCGCAGGCAGCATATTCCCCACTCTGAATTTCTTCCCGAAGGAAATATTTACTCCAACGCAGAAAATCAGCGCAGAGCCGATAAAGGACAGGTCGCTTATAATAATATCGCTTACGAAAGAGCCGCAGAAAGCCGCAATAAGGGTAATTCCGCCCTGATATACGAAAATGGGTATTGCCGAGAAAATTGCGCCTATGCCGTAGGTCGAGGCAAAAACCACTACAATAACCGCGTCCAGTACCGCCTTTGCGGTGAGCATTGAAAAATCGCCGCTTATTCCGTCCTGAATTGAGCCTACAATCGCCATTGCCCCGACGCAGATTATAAGGGAAACGTTGACGAAGCCCTCCACGAATTTATTGTCACCATCTGCCTTTACCGCCTTTTTTATTTTCTCTCCCAATACGTCCAGCCACTTTTCAATGTTGATAAGCTCTCCTGCAATTCCGCCAAGAACAAGGGAGAAAATCAGCAGCATTGTGCCCTTTGTTTCAATTCCGTTTTCGGTTACAACCAGCATTTTTGACAACGCTCCTGCCGCTCCGATAAAAATAACCGCCAGTCCGCAGCCCTGCATAAGTATGTCCTGAATCCGCTGTTTAAGCCCGTTTTTAAGCAATAAGCCAAGCAGTCCGCCTAAAATAACGGCGGCTGTATTTATAATTGTACCAAGTCCTATCATACCAATCTCCTTTTTCTGTTGCATTATAGCACATTAACGCAGTAAAATCAATACCTTGTTATGAAACTTTCTTCTCGTGTTTTCTTTTTTTCGTAAAGTTAATGTAAAATCTTCACAAAATATTCACTTTTGCCTTTTAAAATGAAACCAGGGTAAAAACAGAAAGAAAGGCGGTTATTATGGGGATAAGCTATACTTTTAAACGGTACGAAAAAAAGTACCTGCTTAACGGGGAGCAATACGCAGCCCTGCGGAAACGGCTTGAGGGAAAAGCCAGGACCGACAGCTACGGACTGACGGCTATATGCAACATCTATTACGATACGGAGGACTTTTACCTTATACGGGAGTCGCTGGAAAAGCCTGCTTATAAGGAAAAATTCCGTGTGCGGAGCTACGGAGTGCCCGACGAAAGCAGCAATATTTTTCTTGAAATAAAGAAGAAATACGACGGCGTTGTTTATAAAAGGAGAATTTCTCTGCCCTACGGAGAAGCGGTGAATTACCTTGAAAAGGGCATTCACCCACGGAATGAAACACAGATTTTTAAGGAGAT
>CAMDZU010000213.1 GCA_945910715.1 uncultured Clostridia bacterium | reverse complement strand
TAAGACCTTGCCGAGCGCAGCATAGCCGTCGACGCCTATGTATTCTTCAATGTTTTCAGGGTTGATAACGCCGCAGTTTCTTAATGCGACACGGTGCTGCTTCTTGTAGAAGTTTGTGTCGTTAAGAGCCTTGATACCCTCTGGGGTAACTGTTTCTGTGTAAAGAAGTCTTTCAACGATACGACCCTTTAAGAGGTGCTCGGAAACAATTTCGGGAATGTCCTCTACCTTAACCATTGAGTAGAAGCAGCCCTCGGGGTAGATAATCATAATCGGACCTAATGCGCATAAGCCGAAGCAGCCTGTCTTTACAACGTTTACTTCGTTTTCCAGTCCGTTTTTCTTGATTTCCTCGTGGAGCTTTTCAATAATATTAGCGCTGCCGGAGGATGTACAGCCTGTACCACCGCAGACTAAAACTTGTGAACGATACATTATTTATCCTCCTATTACTTTGCAAGATCTGAGTTGTTGATTGTATATTCAGCAACAACAATGCCGCGCATTAAGTGCTGTTCAACAACCTTCTTTGCCTTTTCGGCAGTCATCTTGATATATGTTGTCTTATCGCCGTCAGCGGTAATTACCTCAACGATAGGTTCGTACTGGCAAAGACCGATACAGCCTGTCTGTGTTACGGAAACGTCCTTTATGCCGTGTTCCTGAACGAGGTCGGAGAGTGCGGTAAGAACAGGTCTTGCGCCTGCTGCAATGCCGCAGGTTGCCATGCCTACAACCACTCTTGTGCTGGCGTGGCTTTCGTTGCGGAGGTCAACCTGACCCTGCATTTTTGCCTTGATCGCCTGAAGCTCTGCTAAGCTCTTCATAAGTTTATTTCCTTTCAAAAAATATAATCTTTATTGACAGTTTCGGTGTTTTCCTTGAGAAAATCACGGATATAAGCCACTACCTCGGGATTGTCCAGGGGAACATCTCCCAGTATTTCACGCATTTCGGCGGTTGAAAGTGTAAAGGCTTCACCGTTTACCGAGTAGGTATAAATAAAATCAATGTCTGTGTTGTACACAACGAGAGATTCCATTGTCTGCGACATATTGCCAAGGGGCATTCTGTCAATGTTAGATACGACAAAATCGGCTCTCACCGAGGTGCCTTTTCCAAGCTCTGATTTTATTTCAAAGCTTCCGCCTGCCTGTTCCGCCGCCATTTTGAAAAATGAAACTCCAAGACCTACCTTGCGGGTGGTGCGGGTGGTATAGAAAGGGTCGGTTACCTTTGCGACCTGCTCCTCGCTCATTCCGCAGCCATTGTCCTTGATTATGATTTCCATTTTGTCGGCAGCCGTATCAATATGTACCGATATTTCAATAAGGCTTGCTTTTGCTTTGATACTGTTCTGTGCAATATCCAGAACGTTAAGCGACAGCTCTGTCATCAGTCGTTGTACTTAGCGAGAATATCTCTCAGTTCCTTTTCGTCGCCTGTAAGTCTGCCGTAAACGTCGTCGTTGATTGTCATTACAGGCGCAAGACCGCAAGCGCCGATGCAGCGGCAGTCCTGAAGTGAGAACTTACCGTCGGGAGTGATTTCGCCGCTCTTTATGCCGAGGATTTCCTGAAGCTTGTTGAAAACTTCGCCCGAACCCTTAACATAGCAGGCTGTACCAAGACAAACGGAAATTCTGTACTTGCCCTTTGGATTGAGGGAGAACTGTGAGTAGAATGTTGATACACCGTAAACCTTTTCCAGCGGAATGTTCATTTCAGAAGCGATCATAGACTGAACTTCAATAGGAAGATAGCCGTAGATTTCCTGAGCCTTCTGGAGTACAGGCATCAATGCACCCTTATCGTCTTTATGTTCAGCGATAACAGTCTTTAATGCTTTCTCCTGTTCGGCAGTACCCTCAAAAGGCACTGCGCATTTTTTCAAAGCCATGTTGTAGCCTCCTTAGAAAATTGTTAATATAATAACAAGAATATTATAGCATAATCACATACTAAAATCTACATTAAAATATCACAAATCGGAATGACTGGTGTAAAATCTTCGACATAATTTTTGGTAATAATGCAATAAAAAATATTTATTTATCGATAATATAAAAATTGTAACCCATTGACAAAAATATACTTAAATGGTATTATATATATGTTGAAAAACACAATGAAAACAGAAAGGTTATATCAATTATGGAATGGTTTGACAAAGCCGTTGTTTATCATATTTATCCCCTCGGCTACTGCGGAGCGGAGAAAAATAACGATTTCAACGCAGCGCCCGTATCCCGTATTCTCAAGGTGCAGGACGCAATCCCCCACATTAAGGAAACAGGCTTCAATACGATTTTTTTCGGCCCTGTTTTTGAGTCGGTGGCTCATGGCTACGACACCTGCGACTATACAAAAATAGACCGCCGCTTAGGCACAAACGAGGACTTTGCAAGGGTTTGCAGAGCGCTTCACGAAAACGGAATCAAAGTAGTCCTCGACGGCGTTTTCAATCACGTCGGACGTGAATTCTGGGCGTTCAAGGACGTCCGTGAAAATAAATGGAACAGCAGATACAAGGACTGGTTCCATTTAAGAGAGGGCAACTCCTGCTACAACGACGGCTTCTATTACGAGGGCTGGGAGGGTCATTACGAGCTTGTAAAGCTGAATCTGTACAATCCCGAAGTCAAGCAGTACATCAAAGACTGCATTACGGGTTGGAAGGAGCAGTTCGACATTGACGGACTGCGCCTTGACGTTGCTTATTGCCTTGACTTGAATTTCCTCAAGGAGCTGCACGGTCACTGCAAGTGGCTGAAAAATGATTTCTGGCTTATGGGCGAAACTCTCCACGGCGATTACAACAAGTGGATGAATCCCGAAATGCTGGACAGCGTTACAAACTACGAGTGCTACAAGGGGCTTTATTCCAGCTTCAACGACCTTAATATGTTTGAAATTGCACATTCTCTCCAAAGACAGTTCGGTCCCGAGCAGTGGTGTCTTTACACAGGAAAAAACCTTTACTGCTTCGCCGATAATCACGATGTAAGCCGAATTGCAACAATCCTCAGAAACAAGGAGGAGCTGCCTGTTGTTTACACTCTGCTGTTCACAATGCCCGGTATTCCCGGGGTTTATTACGGCAGCGAATACGGCATTGAGGGGGATAAGAAGAACGGCGACGACTCTCTCCGTCCCGAATTTGTTCTGCAGGAGGACAATGCGTTAACAAAGCATATTGCAAAGCTTGCAGGCTTCCACGGACAGTCGGAGCCACTTTGCGCAGGCTCATACAGACAGCTTCAGCTTCTGAACAAGCAGTACGCTTTTGCAAGAGAATACAACGGACAGGCTGTTGTCACAATGCTTAATGCCGACAATGCTCCCTTTACCTTCAACGTAAATATGGGCGGCGCTTACGAGGACATTTTAAGCGGCGAAACCTTTGATTTGGGCGGCGGAGTACCTGTTCCTGCGTATGGCTCACGGGTTTTCAGAAAGGTGTAATATGGCTGTAAAAGCGGTTTTGTTCGATATGGACGGCACGGTTACGGACAGCGAGCCTGTGAATTATCTTGCATGGTGCGCTGTGCTGAAAAAGCACGGCCTTGAGCAATGCGAGGACTTTTTGCAGCACTGTATCGGGCTTAACGTTTCATCAATGCAGA
>CAMDZU010000212.1 GCA_945910715.1 uncultured Clostridia bacterium | reverse complement strand
CCTTGCCCTTTTTGTCAGAGCGCAGCAATACACGGCTGTTGTCGGAGTTAATGACAATGCCCTCGCCGATTCCTGCCGAGCCTGATGAAATGCGGCTTAAAATCTGCTGGGGCGGAATATTTATTTCAATAAATCTGCTGTCCCTTGCGGTTTTGGGGAGGTTTTCAGCCGACTTGCAGAGAGTTGTTTTGCTGTTTGCAAGAGAGGAAAGAACAGTAAGCAGGAGAATTGCTCCGTCGCTGAGAAATGGCTCTGTTTCCGCAAGCTGTCTTGCTTTAAGGTCGCTGTTGTCGTTTGAGCAGGAGTAAAATCTGTGGACATATCTGCCGCAATTCCTTGCCACCATATCCACTGCCGATGAAAAGGAATAAGGCACGGCAACGTCAAAACCCTTGTTCATAATTTCAGCGCAGGCAAGGGAAACAAGTGTATCGTGGGAGTATTTTCTGTAACCGCAGTTTACCTCGCATTTTTTCCCTTGAAAGTCAAAGGTTGCGGAAAGGGCTTCGCCGCAGGGGTCGGAAATTTTCTCGGCAATGGGTTTCAGAATATCCGAAAGGGCAGGATTTGAGCAGTTTATTATTATATGGTAGTCGGACTTGAAATCAGCCAGCTTTTGGAGCATAGCCTTATAGATTTTTGCGGAGCTTTCAAACCGCTCTATTCTGCCGAATTTGTCCCATGGGGCATTTTTGTATTCACCTCTGTTGATTCCGCTTTCCAGCTTTCTTTCTTCGGTGCGGGTAAGGGGAAGTCCGTTTTTTCCGAGAATCGTAATATTTGTTCCTGCTTTGGCGGAAATATGAACAATATAATCGCTGTTCAGTATCCTTGCCGAATAAATCAGCATAGGCAGCGTTATTGCACCGCAGTCGGAAACGTCAGTTCCCGTGGCGGCAATTCCGCTTATTACGGCATTTTTGAGGCATTGGGAAGCCCCGTTTTCGTCGCAGGCAACCGCAACGCTTTCAGCTCCCAGTCCTCCTATTGCACAGCCTGCAATGGCGGCAAACCGGGGAGAAATTTCGCTGTTTGTTGCGCCGCTGAAGCCCGTTTCGTCAAGCTCGGTTTTACGTTCGCAGTCGTATTTCACGTCCCTTGTGACCGCAGTTCCACGTTCAATATGCTTTTTCGGGTAAATCCTTACTCCTGCCGTTACGGAGGAATTGCTTTCAACGACCGTGCTTTCCCCTATAACGGAGTTTTCATATATGCCGCAGTTTGAGCCTATTTTCACGTTTTCACAGACAACTGCACCGTTGCAGCTGGTTCTTGTTCCTATTACAGACCCACTATGAACAATCGAGCCGTGGATTTTGCAGCCTGCGCCAACGACCGTGTTGCCTCCGATTACCGAGCCTGCTTCAATTACAGCGCCCCGTTCAATAGTCACATTTTCTCCGATAAAGCAGGGCTTTCTGATTATTGCGTCGGGATAAAGGCTATCGTCAGCGCAGTTACGGGGAGTTTCGCATTTGCATAAGCCTGTTAAAATGTCACGCTGACACCTTTTGTAGCTTTCAATATCGCCTATGTCGCACCAGTAGCCATTATCGTCAAAGCAGCAGAGCTTCATTCCTTTTTCGAGCATCTTTGGGAAAATATCCCTTGCAAAGTCGGCTTTTTCACCTGTTGGAATAAGCTCAAGCACCGATTCTGATAGAATATACACTCCCGTATTGGCTCTGTCGCAGACGCATGAAAGGTAAGAGGGCTTTTCGGAAAAGCCAGTTACAATGCCGTTTTCCGCAAGGACAATACCGTATTCTCTCGGGTCGTCAACCTGCTTTGTTACAATGGTTGCGTCCGCTTTCATTTTTTTGTGAAAATCAAAGGCGGCAGTAAGGTTGAAATCGCACATTGCGTCGCCGCTGATAACGAGAAAATCCTCCTTGAAGTCTGCAGCTTTTTTTACACAGCCTGCCGTGCCAAGTGGCTCGTCTTCGTAGGAAAAGCCAAGCTGAATCACCTTGTAAAGGGCGTTGTCGAAATAATGCTCGATTTGTTCACCTTTATAGCACAACGTGAACAAAGCCTCGTCGCAGCCGTGAAGCTTCAGCAAATCCAGTATATATTCAGCCACAGGCTTTCCGCAAAGCTTGACCATAGGCTTGGGTACAGTGCAGGTTATGGGGCGCAGTCTTGTGCCCTCGCCGCCTGCCATAATAATTGCTTTCATATAATCGTCCTTTCAAATCTTTGGGCAATACCGCATAATTATTGTCGTGCGATTGCGCAGGTTGCATAAAAACGACGCATGCGGGCTGACGCCCGTCAAGGGGATTTTGTGCAAGAAGTCGGAAAATATGCAAGCAAGCGTGCGGCAAAGGCGGCAACTGTTAATTGTGCGGTTTTGCCTTTATTCTATTGTTGGAAAAACCCTGTTTTTTATTCCTGTGCCAATATGACAAAAAAGGACTTTGCCGCATAAAATATAACGATATATAATTAGAAAGGGTGATAGCATGAGTGCGTTCATTGTTCTCGAATCATTCACTGTGGCAAACAGAGCTAAAAATTTTCTTAAAGGGCTTAAAATAGAATGTGCCGTTGAAAAAAGCACAATTGGCGGCGGCTGTGCTTACGGCGTCAGAGTATATGAGGACGCAGAGAGAATCTGCCGTCAGTTGAGCCTTGCGGGAATAAGATGTAAAAAAATAATTTACGGGGACAGGAAAATGTAATGGTGTACTTCGATAATGCCGCCACAACCTACCCAAAGCCTGTTTCTGTAATTACCGCAATGTCCAAAGCGATGGTAAATTTCGGAGCAAATCCTGGGCGCTCTGGGCATAAACTTTCAATGGAAACAGCGGAGGCGGTTTTTGCCTCCCGTGAAAAATGCGCCGGTTTTTTCGGTGCGGAAACAGAAAACACGGTTTTTATGCTTAACTGCACTTACGCTCTCAATATGGCAATAAAGGGCATTTTAAGCCCTAACTCCCACATTATAACCAGCGACCTTGAACACAATGCGGTTATTCGTCCCATACACGCCGCTTCAAAGGAAAACGGCATTTCCTATTCACTTGCCCATGTAAGCAGTAACGATGATGAAACGGTGAGAAACTTTGAAAGGCTTATAAATTCACGGACAAAGGCGGTGGTCTGCACCTGCGCCAGCAATGTGACAGGGCAGATTCTGCCTTACAGAAAAATCGGCGAAATGTGCAGAAAGCACGGTCTATGCTTTATTCTTGACGCAGCCCAGGGAAGCGGCGTACTGCCAATAAATTTAAAGGAGGATAATATCAACATTATCTGTTCCGCAGGTCATAAGGGCCTTTACGGTCCAATGGGCACGGGGCTTATGATAACCGACGGTAAATTCAGGCTCAGAACCATTATCGAAGGCGGAACAGGCAGTGCCTCCAAGGAAATCGAGCAGCCCGAATTTCTCCCCGATCGCTTTGAAAGCGGCACAATAAACACTTCTGGAGCAATTTCCCTCGGAGCGGGAATCGACTTCGTTAACGACAAGGGGATAGCTACAATTCACAATCACGAATGGAAGCTGTGCAGGCTGTTTTTTGACGAAATACGGAATAATCCAAAGGTAACGCTTTATTCGGAGGAATACGACAAAAGCCGAGCGCCGATTGTTCCCTTTAAGATAGGCGGAATTTCC
>CAMDZU010000211.1 GCA_945910715.1 uncultured Clostridia bacterium | reverse complement strand
TAACGCATTTCTGCTCCTTGCGTCGGCAACGCCCTCCCTTGACAGCTATTACAACGCCTGCAAGGGAAGATACAGCCTTTTCGAGCTTAACGAGCGTTACAGCAAGGCGGTTTTGCCCGAGGTTTTTATTATTGATATGAAAACAGAGGCGGAGCTTGGAAACAGAGGAAATTTCAGCGAGCCTTTGCTCCACGAAATCAAGCTTAACCTTGAACGAGGGGAGCAGACAATACTTCTGCTGAACAGGCGAGGGTATCACACCTACGCAAACTGCATTGCCTGCGGAAAGGTAATCGAGTGTCCCAACTGCAATATACCTCTTACTTATCATAAGGTCAACGAAAGCGTAATCTGCCATTACTGCGGCTACACCGAGAAAATGCCCGAAAAATGTCCCAAATGCGGCTCACGGTTTATTCACCAGAGCGGCACGGGAACACAGCGCATCGAGGACGAAATCAGCGCATATTTTCCGAAAGCAAGGGTGCTCCGAATGGACGCAGATACAACAATGTCCAAAAATTCCTTTGAAAAAGGCTTTGAAAGCTTCGGACGGGGAGAATATGACATTATGGTAGGCACTCAGATGATTGCAAAAGGGCTTGATTTTGAGAACGTTACCCTTGTTGGCGTTCTGCTTATTGATAAATCCCTTTACGCAGGTGATTATCTCGGCTATGAAAAAACCTTTTCCCTTATAACCCAGGTTGTGGGACGTTCGGGCAGAGGGAGCAAAAAGGGCAGAGCCTACCTTCAAACCTTTACTCCCGACCATTACGTTCTGCAGCTTGCTGCGGAGCAGAATTACCCTGAATTTTACAGACAGGAAATCGAGGTAAGAAAGGAACTGCTTTTCCCGCCATTCTGCGATTTGTGTCTTGTGGGTTTTTCCTCGCTGGTTGAGCGTTCCTGCGAAACGGCTTCTGTGAAATTCCTCAAATTGTTCATGGAAACAGCAGAATGTGAACAAAACAAGCTGCCTTTGGTTGCGCTTGGTCCTACAAAAAGCGGCACAGGCAGGCTTGGGGGAAAATTCAGATACAAGCTTATAATAAAGTGCAAAAACGGAAAGGCTTTCAGACGGGTAATGAACGAAACCATTATGAAATGCTTTAAGGACAAGGATTTCCATAATGTTAGCTTTTACGTTGATATAAACGGCGAAATAATTTAAAGGAGAATAACTATGGCACTCAGAAATATTGTTAAATTCGGCGATGAAGTTCTCAGAAAAAAATGCAGGGAAGTAACCTCTTTTGACGACAAGCTGTGGGTTTTGCTTGACGATATGTACGAAACAATGACCAACGCAAAGGGCGTGGGACTTGCAGCACCCCAGGTGGGAATACTCCGCAGGGTGGTGGTTATCGACATAGGCGAGGGCAGAATTGAGCTTATCAACCCTGTAATTACCGCAATGAAGGGCAAGAAGCGTGAGCTGGAGGGCTGCTTGTCTGCTCCGGGCGAATGGGGCTACGTTACCCGCCCACAGAAGGTAAAGGTTACCGCACAGAACAGATACGGCAAGGAAATAAAGCTTGAGGGGGAGGATCTGCTTGCAAAGGCGTTCTGTCATGAAATCGACCATCTTAATGGCATAATTTTCACCGACCTTGCTGACGAAATGGTTGATCCCTCGGAAATTGAGTAATTGTTCATAAAGTCTTGTTTATATGAACGAATGAAAGGAATGTTTCAGCGTGAATATAGTTTTTATGGGTACTCCCGAATTTTCTGTTCCCTGCCTTAATTCTTTGGTTGAAGCGGGACATAATATAACAGGGGTGTTTACACAGCCCGACAAGCCTAAAAACAGAGGCCATAAAATGCAGATGCCCCCTGTAAAGGAATGTGCATTATCCCACAGCATTGACGTGTATCAGCCCTTATCTCTACGTAAAGGGGACGACGCCGCAGAGAGCATGGAAATACTGAAAAGGCTTGCTCCCGACTGTATTGTGGTAGTGGCTTACGGTCAGATTCTCCCGAAGGAAGTGCTTGAGCTGCCGAAATACGGCTGCATAAACGTTCACGCTTCACTGCTCCCGATGTACAGAGGTGCGGCGCCTATACAGCGTGTGATTATGGACGGTCGGACCGTAACGGGCGTTACAACAATGCACATGGCAGAGGGTCTTGACACGGGGGATATGATTTTAAAGGACGCTCTTGAAATAGGCGAAAAAATGACAGGCGGAGAGCTTCACGACGCTTTGTCCGCAATGGGCGCAAGGCTCATTGTGGAAACCCTTGCACAGCTTGAAAAGGGCACAGCCCCGAGAGAGGTGCAGACAGGGGATACCTGCTATGCGAAAATGCTTGACAAGAACACCTGCAAGCTGGATTTTTCTCAGCCTGCTGAGATAATCTACAATCAGATAAGAGCCCTTTCTCCCGCTCCCGGCGCATTTGCCTTTCTGGGCGACAAGCGGCTTAAGGTTTATTTTGCAGAGAAATGCGGCAAGGAGTACGACCTGCCCTGCGGTTCGGTTTTAAGCGATTTTACCGTTGTATGCGGCGACAAAAAGACGCTTAAATTCACCGATATTCAGTCCGAGGGCGGCAAGAGAATGAGCTCCTCCGACTATTTAAGAGGAAGAAAAATCGAGGACGGCACTGTATTGACCTGACAGGAGGTTTACTATGTTAGATTTTATCATAAGCAATCCTGCGGTAGCTTACACACTTGTAATTGCAGCGGTTGTATTTTCTCTTTTTGCTTCAATTTCTGTTAAATCAACTTTCAACAAATATGAAAAGGTACAGACAAGAAGCGGCGTTCAGGCAAATGTAATCGCAAGACAGATTCTTGACAGCTACGGGCTTTATAACGTTGACGTTGTGCTTATAAACAAGGACAAGCTGACCAATTACTACGACCCGAGAACCAACACCGTAAATCTTTCGGCAAGCGTTTTTTACGGCGCAAACGTAGGCTCAATCGGCGTTGCGGCTCACGAATGCGGCCACGCAATCCAATATGCCAAAAACTACCTGCCAATAAAGCTGAGAAACCTGTTTGTGCCTGTAATCAATTTCAGCTCAGGGGCTTGGCTGTATATTTTCCTTGCAGGAATGATTTTCAATATGCCCGTTATTGTGGATGTGGGAATTATCCTGTTTGCACTTATTGTGCTGTTTCAGCTTATAACGCTGCCTGTTGAATTTAACGCAAGCTCACGGGCAATTTCCGTGCTTAAAGGCGGAGAAATTTTAGGTGCAGACGAATGTAAGGGCGCAAAGCGTGTGCTTAAAGCGGCGGCAATGACCTACGTTGCCAGCCTGCTTGTATCTCTTACACAGCTGCTTCGTATTATCGCCAGCGCAAAAAGACGCAACTGATAGAGGGCTTTATGAAAACATCACGACAGATTGTACTTGAATTGCTTACCCGAATGGATAAAAACGGGGCGTATTCCAATATTATTCTTGACAACACCTTCAGCAGGGAAAAACTTGACCCGAGGGAAAAGGGCTTTGCGGCAGCACTGTTTTACGGCGTTTTAGAGCGTAAAATGACCCTTGACTATGTAATAAGGTTTTACTCCTCCATTGAGTTTGACAAAATCAGCCCCGAGGTTGTTCAGCTGCTGCGAATGGGGCTTTATCAGCTGCTTTATATGAATTCCGTTCC
>CAMDZU010000210.1 GCA_945910715.1 uncultured Clostridia bacterium | reverse complement strand
GAGGAAATGAAAACAAGACTGTCTTCTATATCGTCAAAGCTGATTTTGCTTTCGGTTGTGGAATATTTGTTCTGGCTTTTGAGATAAGCGTCAATCTGCGCCACAAAGGCATTTTTAAGCGCAAGCATAGGGCTTCCGCCGTGCTCCAGCCAGCTGGAATTGTGATAATGCTCAATGAACTTTACCTTGTTGGAGAAAACAAAGGCTACTCTTAATTTAACCTTGTATTCCTCCTTGTCCTCACGGTCACGTCCCTGTTTCTGGGTTGCCCAGTGCTGGGGCTTGGTGATTGCGTCCTCCCCTGCTATTTCGTCAAGGTAATCGTCAATTCCGTTTGCGTAGCAGTACTCCTTTTCCTCAAAGGAGCCGTCCTCCCGTTCACTGCGGAGAATAAACTCCAGTCCGTCGTTTACTACCGCCTGCTTGCGGAGAATTGCGTCGAAATAGCCTTCGGGAATGTCAATGTCCGTGAAAACGTCAAGGTCGGGCTTCCAGCGGATTCTTGTGCCTGTTGCGCCTGTGGAGCGGGACTTTATAAAGCCTCTCTCGTCCTTTTGGAGAGTAACGTTGAAGCCCTTTTCAAAATTGAGGTGATAATGCCAAGTGCCGTTGTCGCTGTCCACCTCCATATATTCCGATGAAAACTGGGTTGAGCAAAGACCAAGACCGTTAAGACCAAGCGCAAAGGTGTAGTTGTCGCCGCTGTTGTTGTCGTACTTTCCGCCTGCGTAAAGGGTGCAGAAAGCCAGCTCCCAGTTGTACTTTTCCTCGTTTTTGTTGTAATCAATGGGGATACCTCTTCCGCAGTCGATTACTTCAATGGATTTATCAAGGTATCTTGTTATAACGATTTTTTTGCCGTAGCCCTCTCTTGCCTCGTCGATTGAGTTGGAGAGAATTTCAAAAACCGAGTGCTGACAGCCCTCAATTCCGTCCGAGCCGAATATTACCGCAGGACGTTTTCTTACCTGGTCGGGGCCTTTGAGAGCCACTAAGCTGTTGTCGCCATAGTTATTTTTTGCCATCTGCATACTTCCTTATCAAAAAATTACAAAAAATACAAAACAATACAAAGATTATTATACCATTATTAAAAGCAATTTACAATATTTTTTGCAAAATTTTATAAACTGCTCAAAATTATGAAAGCATATTCTACAAAAAATTCAAAAAAAACCAAAATTTATTGCGCTAACGCTTGACATTGATAACAGTATATCATATAATATATAGGTATTCTTTTATAAAATATTAGGAGGCTTATCAATGAGAGTTTACAACTTTAGTGCAGGTCCTGCTGTACTTCCCGAAGAGGTACTTAAAGAGGCAGCAGACGAAATGCTTGACTACAAGGGCACAGGAATGTCCGTAATGGAAATGTCCCACAGATCCAAGGCTTTCGATACAATTATCAAGGACGCTGAGAAGGATCTCAGAGAGATTATGAATATTCCTGACAACTACAAGGTTTTATTCCTTCAGGGCGGCGCTTCCCAGTTCTTTGCAGAAGTTCCTATGAATATGATGAAGAACAAGAAGGCAGCTTACATCATTACAGGTCAGTGGGCAAAGAAAGCTTGGCAGGAAGCTAAGATTTACGGCGAAGCAATCGACGTTGCTTCCTCCGCTGATAAGACCTTCTCTTATATCCCCGATTGTTCCGATCTTGATATTCCCGAAGACGCAGACTACGTTTACATCTGCGAAAACAACACAATTTACGGCACAAAGTTCTGGGAGCTTCCCAACACAAAGGGCAAGGATCTGGTTGCAGATGTTTCTTCCTGCTTCCTTTCAGAACCTGTTGACGTTAGCAAGTACGCTGTAATCTACGGCGGCGTTCAGAAGAACGTAGGCCCGGCAGGCGTTGTTATCGCTATTATCCGTGAAGACCTTATCACAGACGACGTTCTCCCCGGCACACCAACAATGCTCAAGTGGAAAACACAGGCTGATAACGATTCTCTTTACAATACGCCTCCATGCTACGGTATCTACATCTGCGGCAAGGTATTCAAGTGGATCAAGAAGATGGGCGGCCTTGAGGCAATGAAGGCTCACAACGAAAAGAAGGCGAAGATTCTTTACGATTTCCTCGACAGCAGCAAGCTGTTCAAGGGTACAGTTGAAAAGAAGGACCGTTCTCTTATGAACGTACCTTTTGTTACAGGCAATGAAGAGCTGGACGCAAAGTTTGTCAAGGAAGCTAAGGCAGCAGGCCTTGAAAACCTCAAGGGTCACCGTACAGTAGGCGGTATGAGAGCTTCTATCTACAACGCTATGCCAATCGAAGGCGTTCAGGCTCTCGTTGACTTCATGAAGAAGTTTGAAGCAGAAAACAGCTGATTTCAGCATTAAGGAGTAAAACCAATGTATAATGTATTAACTCTTAACAAAATCGCAGCCTGCGGCACAGATTTGCTTGACAAGGCAAAGTACACAGTAGCAGAGGATATTGCAGACCCATCCGCTATTCTTGTTCGTTCCGCTTCAATGCACGAAATGGAGCTTGGCGACAACCTCCTTGCCATTGCAAGAGCAGGCGCAGGCGTAAACAATATTCCCATTGACAAGTGTAGCGAAAAGGGCGTTGTTGTTTTCAACACTCCCGGCGCTAACGCAAACGCTGTAAAGGAGCTTGTTCTCACAGGCTTATTCCTTTCAAGCAGAAAGATTCCTGCCGCTATGGACTGGATCAAGACCTTAAAGGGCAAGGGTGACGAAGTTGGCAAGCTTGTTGAAAAAGGCAAGAGCCAGTTCGTAGGTCCCGAAATTGCAGGAAAGAAGCTTGGCGTTATCGGTCTTGGAGCTATCGGCGCAAAGGTTGCAAACGCAGCCGCAGAGCTTGGTATGGAAGTAATGGGCGCTGACCCGTTCTTATCCGTTGCAGGCGCTCTCAACCTTTCACCAAAGGTAAAGTACGTTAAGTCCAACAAGGAAATTTTCGAATCCTGCGACTACATATCTCTCCACGTTCCCGCAACTCCCGAAACAAAGGGTATGATCAACGACGAAACCATTGCAACAATGAAGAAGACAGTTCGTATTCTCAACTTTGCAAGAGGCGACTTAGTTGACAGCAAGGCAATCCTTAACGCACTTGAACACGGCGGAATGGCTTGCTATGTAACAGACTTCGCAACAGACGATTTACTTGGCGTTGACGGCGTTGTAGCTCTGCCTCACCTTGGCGCTTCAACTCCCGAGAGCGAGGACAACTGCGCTGTTATGGCCTGCAAGGAAATTATGGATTACCTTGAAAACGGCAACATCACAAACTCTGTAAACCTGCCTAACGTTTCAATGGTTATGACAGGGGACGCTAAGATCTGCATTATTCACAAGAATGTTGAAGGTCTTATCACAAGCATTACAAAGGTTGCTGCCGAAAACAAGCTTAACATTGAAAATATGGAAAGCAAGTCCAAGAAGGATTACGCTTACACAGTTCTTGACGTTAAGGGCAACACAGACGGTCTGGCTGCAAAGCTTGAGGCTGTTGACAATGTTGTTGCAGTAAGAATTATCAAGTAATTTTCAGACAATAATAATCTGACCTCCGTATCTCTGATACGGAGGTCTGAGCTTGTCGAAAAAGTCATTTTGAAAGTTTAGGTCAAGCCTTTTCAAAGGCTTGCGGTT
>CAMDZU010000209.1 GCA_945910715.1 uncultured Clostridia bacterium | reverse complement strand
GCCTTTGCCTTTTCAACAATGGCTGCGCCGTCCTTAACAAGCCTGTCCTTTTCAGCCTGTCCCTCGGCTATAAGCTGCTGCTTTTTTGCGGCGGCGGCTTCAAGCTGCGCCTTTATTTCCGCCTTTGCTCCGGAATTGTCGGCATTGTCGGCATTTTCCCATTCCTCGGAAGGGTCGGTTTCCGTTTCCGGAAAATCCTCGCCGCCGAAATTCTCCCCTGTGTATTGGTCGGCGGCTTTTTCGCCGCTTTTGATTGTGCGGTTTACAGAAACGGGCGTACTGCCGTTGTCAATGTCAACCTCGCCGTTTATTATGATGCTGTTACCATAAAAACCGCCTTTGATAACTCCAGCCATACGCCCTCCGATATTTTGTGATTATGCGATAATTTCGTCGTTGCCGCCCTTGGAAATGGTGAGGACGCCCTCGTCCTCCAGACGTCTGATAATGGAAACGATTCTCTGCTGCGCCTCCTCTACGTCCTTCATGCGGACGTTGTGCAGGTACTCTACGTCCGTCTGTGTGGATTCCTTCATACGGGTTGACATATTCGCATAGATTGTTTCCGCAACCTCCGAGGTTGAGCCCTTGATTGCAACCGCAAGGTCCTTGGGGTCAACCTCTTTGATAAATGCCTGAATAGCCATAGAGTCAAGGTTGACAATATCCTCGAATACGAACATTTTCTGTCTGATGTCGTCTGCAAGCTTGGGGTCGCGGAGAGTAAGCTCGTCGAAAATGAATTTTTCCGTTGCACGGTCCACGTTGTTCAGTACGTCCGCAATGTAGTTTACGCCGCCAACCTCCATGCTGTCCATAGTGACAAGGTTTGCGAATTTCCGCTCCAGCGTTGCTTCGATTGACTTTACAACGTCTGGGGAAGCGGCGTCCATTTTTGCAATACGCTCAACAACCTCTATTCGTGTATCCTTTGGCAGCTCGGACAGAATAGCCGAAGCCTGATCGCTTCTTGCGTAGGACAGAATGAGCGCAATTGTCTGGGGATGCTCGTTCTGTACGATTGCAAGCAGGTTCTTGTAGTCCGCCTTGCGGACGAAAGCAAAGGCCTTTGTTTTAAGCTGCTTGGTGATTTTTTCAAAAAGACTCTGGGCTGCCTGAGGACCGAATGCCTTTTCAAGGACCTCCTTTGCGTATTCCACGCCGCCCTCGGAAATAACCTTCTGAGTAAGGCAAAGCTCGTAAAAGTCGTTCAGTACGTCGTTTACAACCTCGGCTGGCCAATAGTCCATTTTGGCTACCTCAAGGGTTATTTTCTCTATTTCGTCGTCGGAAAAGTGCTTGAATACCTCTGAAGCATTTTCCGTGCCGATTGATGAAATTACCATGGCGGCTTTCTGCACGTTGGTAATTCCGCTTGTTGAATCAGCCATAAAACACTCTTCCTTTCTTATTCCTCATTCTTCATCCATGAGCGGATAAGCTGTGCCACAATTTCGGGGTTATTCTTGGAGAAGTCACGGATTTCACGTTTAAGAACAACCTCTCTCGTTTCGTTTGCGCCCTGCTCGTTAAGGCTTGGCAGGTCAGCGGGATCAAATGCGGAGGAGTTTGCAGGATTGAAGTTGCCGCCTGTTTCCGAGCCTGCTGCGCCGCCCTCGCCTGCGGCAACGCTGATTGCCTCCGAGCCTGCGCCCTGTACCGCAACCATACCCTGTGCGATTGCCTGACGCTGAGCCTTGATGTTGCGGCGCTTCTTTGAGCCTGCAGTCATAAGGGCAAGGATAAGCAGTATGATAAGCAGTGCGCCCAGTGCGATAATAACGAAGATAAGCGTATTTCTGTTGTTGGTTACAACGAATGTGCCGCTGCCCTGATCGCCTGTGCTTTCCAGCGACCATGTGGTGGAAACAAAGGATACGTTTTCGGGCTTTGCGCCTATTGCGGAGGCGATAAGCTTCTGCCACGATTCAATTTCCGCCTCGGTCATTGTCGGACCGTCCACGATTACGGAAGCGGAAAGATTCTCAATGCTGTAACCGTCCTTTGCAATCTGGGTCTTTTCCTCGTTTACAAGGTAGTTGATTGTTTTTGCGGAGCTGGAATAGAACTCGTCGCCCTCGCCCACGGATATGGTGGGATAATCGGGGGAAATGTCCGAATCAACAGTTGTTCCCACAATTCCGCCCTCGGCGGCTGTACCCCCTGCGGCTGATTCATAGGTTTCGTTGGAAACCATGCCGCCTCGGTTGCCCTCCTCGTCGATTGAGGGGGTGTATTCGGTGGATTCCTTTACCTCGTCGTTGTAGTTGAGGATAAGGTTTACGCCTACGTTGAACTTCTTGTAAACACCGTTGAACATTCCCGAAAGCTCCTCCTTGAGAATGTTCTGGAGCTTCTGCTGATATTCAAGGCGCTTGTAGTAAAGCTGAACAAGTGACGAGCCTTCAAGGGCAGGGTCGATTACCGAATCCTTGTCAAGGTCGGCGAAAAGCTGTTTTCCCGTGCCGTCGGTAATTGTTATGTAATCACGTTCAAGTCCGGGAACGCTGGTTTTTACAAGGTTGTAGATACCGTCAATAACCTCGCTTGGCAGTGTTTCGTTGCGTAGATGAAGCACAACGCTTGCGCTGGCGTGCTTTTCGTCTGTGCTGATAACGTAGTTGTTGGTTTCGGGAATGTTCAGTATAACCATTGAGCTGTCAACACCCGAAAAGCTGTCTATTGTAGCCATAAGGTTGCTCTGAAGCTGCTGCTTCTGCTTTTCGCGCTTGTCGCTTTCGGTGGAGAACATGGAAATTCCCGTATCCCATATATCATAGTTGAAGCCCGAAGCGGGATAGCCCTGCATACTGCACTGTACTCTGATATTTTCCACCTGCTCCTGGGGAACAAGAATATCTCCGTCCCCTGCAACGATAATATCGCTAACGCCAAGGGTGTTCTGCACATAATTCAGTATTTCTGCGCTGTCGGCGGAGCTTGTGCCGCTGAAAAGCACTGCGTACCGCTTCTGATTGAGAATTACGGTGAGAATTATTGCAGACACAATTATTACGCCTGCCACAGCAAGCGTAATTATTCTTGTCTTTTTTTCAAGTGACGTCCATTTTGTCTTGGCGGACGTGCCGAACTTCTTTAATGTTTCAAGTACCTTATTCATTCAGAAAATCTCCGTTAAACGCTCATTTTGATAATCTCGTTGTATGCGTCAACAACAGTATTCTTAACGGTAACAAGCAGCTCTGTGGCAACCTCTGCCTTGGTGAGATTGGCCTGAATCTGTTCAAGGTTGTCGGTGTCCCCTGTCATAAGCTGTACAATGTCTGCGCTTTTCTGTGCGTTTGTTTCAACGGCATTGTTTATTATGCCCGAGAAAACGTCCAGAAAGGTAGGGGCTTTAACGCTTTCAGAGGAGCCTTCCTCTATTTTTTCGTAGGTGTGGAACGCCTCCTCAACGCTGCGGAGAGGCTGGATTTTTGCCGACATCGGTTCAATAAACATATATGTAAATTCCTTTCGGTCAAGGGTGAATGGCTGTCTTAATGGGCTTACGAGCCTATTGTAAGGGCTTTCTGCGCCAGCGTCTTCATACTGTTGAAAATGGTAAGGCAGGATTCGTAGGACTGGGTAGCTGCCAGTGCGTCTATTTCCTCCTCCTCAACGTCAACGTTGGGCAGGTAATAATAACCGTCCTCGTCTGCGTCGGGGTGAGTGGGGTCGTA
>CAMDZU010000208.1 GCA_945910715.1 uncultured Clostridia bacterium | reverse complement strand
CCCCGCTCCTGCTTATGGGGGGATTAAGCATTTCGCCTATTTCACGCAGGGACATATCCCTGTTTTCAAGGCGTATTTCCGCAACCTGTCTTAAATCCTCGCTTAATGAATTAAGTCCGCTGCGCTCTGCAATAAGCTCAATGTCCTCAGCCTGCTTCTGTGCGGCGGCAACGGTTTTTCCTATATTGGCAGCCTCGCAGTTCACCGCACGGTTTACGTTGTTGCGGACGTCCTTGTAAATCTTCACATTCATTATTTCCATTGAATGTATCATTGCGCCTATGTAGGTGAGAAAGTCGGAAATGCGCTCGCTTTCCTTTGCGTAAAGGAAAGCCTGTCCTCCCCGGGAGGATTTTTTTATGGACATTCCCTGCTCGTTGATAAGGGAAAAAACCGCATTGCACTTTTCTTCCGTTGATAAGGTAAGCTCAAGGTGATATTCCCTGTTGGGGTCGGAAATACTTCCGCAGGCAAGAAAAACTCCTCGGAGAAACAAGCCTGTATCAATATCGTTGCCGTCAACATACTTTTTGTTGACAGCAGGGCTTCTGAAATCAAACCTATCCGAAAGGGCTTCACAGTCGGTAACGGTCAGCGCATACTGAACGACATTGCGTTTAAAGGAGGACGTTACCTCATATTTTACCCCGGAAAGCAGCTTTTTAACATATTCGATTACCGCCTGATTTTCCGAATAAAGAACGGGCAGCTCTGCGCCCCTCATTCCGTAAAGCACGCCATAAAGCAGTATATCCTGCTTTGAGCGGTCGGAAACCTCAATAAGCTCGTTTTTTACATCTGTTGCAAATGACATAGTTATTTCGTTATATCACGGTGCATAATACGCACCTTGTATTCCTTGTTGTTCAAATGGGTAAACATATTTTCCGCAAAGGTAACGCTTCTGTGCTTGCCCCCTGTGCAGCCGAATGCAATTACAAGCTGGCTTTTGCCCTCGGATATGTATTCGGGAATAAGAAAGTCGATAAGGTCGAACAGCTTTGCTTCAAGAGTCTGCGCCTTTTCGTGGCTCATAACGAAGTCACGCACTTCCTTGTCGAGTCCCGTTTTCCGCTTTAAATCCGCCACATAAAAGGGGTTTGGCAGACAGCGCACGTCAAAAACAAGGTCAGCCTCGTCGGGCACGCCGTACTTGAAGCCAAAGGACATACAGCTTATCACCATACTGTCGCTGACATTTTCAAGGAAAAGGTTAAGCACCGTTTCCTTCATTTTTGCGGTGGAAAGCAGACTTGTGTCAATGTAATAATCAGCAACCTCTCTTATTGGCTGGAGAATGTCCGCTTCCGCCGAAATAGCGTTGTCAAGGTCACCGTTGGCAATATCATAAAGCGGATGCTTACGGCGGGTTTCCTTGTAGCGCTTTTTTATAATTTCGTGGTCTGCGTTTACAAAAAGCACCTTAACGTCAAAGCCCTGATTTTTCAGAGCGTCAATGTTTTCGTTTAGCTCCAGAAACAGCGAGCCGCCTCTTATATCCGTAACGATTGCAACCTTTTCAATAGACGGATTATCCTCGCAAAGCTCCGCAAACTGCGGTATAAGCTGTGGCGGCATATTGTCTATTACGAAAAATCCTATATCCTCCAGAACCTTTGCGGCACAGGATTTACCCGAGCCCGAAAGTCCCGTTACTATTACAAATTCCATGTTGTCCCTCTCCTGCGGGGTAATTATTTCAGTATCAGCACTTCACATTCAAGCATTACGCCTGTGTCTGCGTACACCTTTTCCTTTACAATGTCAATAACTCCGAGCACGTCCTCAAAGGTAGCGTTTCCCTTGTTGATAACAAAGCCGCTGTGCTTGGTGCTGACCTCAGCGCCGCCGCAGGACGTACCCTTAAGTCCGCACACATCGATAAGCCTTGCGGCAAAATCCCCCTGGGGGCGCTTGAAGGTGCTGCCTGCGCTGGGATATTCAAGGGGCTGAGCGTTTTTTCTCCTGTCCATAAGGCAGTTCATGCGGTCGTTTATTTTGTCGTATTCGCCCTTGTTAAGCTTTATTTTCACGCTTACAATTGGCAGATTCTTTTCCGAAAAAATGCTGTGGCGATAGGATAAATCCATATCCTTCAGGGCGATTTCCTTTATTTCCCCGTTTTCGTCAATATACTCGGCGGACTCTACTATCTGGCTCATTTCGCCCATATATGCTCCTGCGTTCATATAAAGAGCGCCTCCTGCCGAGCCGGGGATACCGTAGGCAAACTCAATTCCCGTAAGGCAGTTATCCCTTGCCGCAATGCACACCCTGCACAAAGGCGCTCCCGCTTCGCAGGTGATATGCTCGCCCTCAACGGTGATTGCTGAAAAAGCGGAGGAAATAAGGATAACCACTCCTCTAAGCCCCTCGCCGCTTACAAGAATATTGCTGCCCTTGCCTATTATATAATACGGTATGTTTTTACTGCGGCAATATTTTACCGCCGCCCCAAAGCACTCCCTGCTGTTTACCTTAACCATACAGTCGCAGGGACCGCCTATTTTAAAGGACGTATATGGCGCCAAAGGCTCGTTAAAAGCCGTTTCAGCGCCGTAGCCTGCACATAAATCCGCTATTTCCCGAAAATTCAAAACCTTTTCCCCCAATTACTTCAGGCGGAACAGGTAAGCCGCACCGATAATTCCTGCGTCGTTGCCAAGCTTTGCAATATCAAGCTTTGTTGACGCATTTCTATCAATGCAATAGCTGTCACGGGCAATAATTTCCTCCAGCGGCTTTGTAAGATTGTCCCCTTCCTTGCAGATACCGCCGCCAATGAGCAGAACCTCAGGCTGGAAAATATTAACCACGTTTACCAGTCCGCAGCCAAGATAGTTTATGTACTCATTTACAACTCCGATAGCTGTTTCGTCCTCAAGGCGCATACCGTCAAAGGCTGTCTTGCCGTCAACATTGTTTATATCGTTATCCACAACCGCCCACATACGGGAATTCTTGTTCTTTTCCATAGCTTCCTTTGTTGCCTTGATAAGAGCTGTGGCTGAAGCGTAAGCCTCAAAGCAACCCTTTCTGCCGCAGGAGCACTGACGTCCGCCGTAATGAATTACGGAGTGACCAATTTCAGCGCCGCAGAAGTTGAAGCCCGTATAGATTTTGCCGTCAATGATAATTCCGCCGCCGACGCCTGTTCCGAGCGTAATTACAACAACGTTCTGATAACCCTTGCCTGCGCCGTTGAGAAATTCGCCGTATGCCGCCGCATTTGCGTCGTTTTCAACGAAAATTTCCTTGCCTATCTTCTTTTTCAGCATTAAGCCAAGCTCTGTGTCCTTGAAGCCGAGATTGTTTGAATAAAGAACAACGCCCGAATTTCTGTTGGCAGCGCCCGGAGTGCCGATTCCTACGCTGTTTATGTCGGAAATGCTTACCTTTGCGTCCTCGCAGGCAAGATTGACCGCTTCAACGATACTGTCCACAATAGCCTCTGCGGGGCGTGGCAGGTTTGTCTTTACGTTTGAACGGCCCACAATGTTGTACTGCTCGTCAACAACGCCAACCTTAATATTTGTTCCGCCTAAATCAATACCTATATTATACATTTTTATGTTCCGCCTTTATTTTTATTCATTATTATTCAAAAGGATTTCCTCTGTGGGAAGAAAGATGTGCAAGGAAGCGCTCCTCGCTTGCGTTTAAAACAAGCTCCTCAGGGAAGCCTGTTTCCTCAAGAAAAGCTGTTGCCTGCTCA
>CAMDZU010000207.1 GCA_945910715.1 uncultured Clostridia bacterium | reverse complement strand
CACGGAGAAGTCCCTTGATGTCCGTCATAAGAATAAGATTAGAAGCACCCATTTCAGCCGCAATTCTTGCCGCCGCAGTATCGGCGTTGATATTGTAAACAGTTCCGTCCTTGCCTGCCGCAACGGTTGAGATAACGGGAATATAGCCGTTTTCCAGCGCTGTGTTGATTACCTCGGGGTTAATGTGAGTTATTTCGCCAACCAAACCAAGCTCGGGGTCAAGCTGTTCAGCCTCAATCATATGTGCGTCAAGTCCGCAAAGACCCATTGCCTTACCATTGTTCATGTGAAGCAGTTCAACAAGGTCCTTGTTTACCTTGCCGCAAAGCACCATCTGAACAATGTCAACCGTTTCCTCGTCGGTATATCTGAGCCCGTTTACAAAGCGGCTTTCCTTGCCTGTTTTCTTTAGCATTGCGTTGATTTCGGGACCGCCGCCGTGAACAAGCACGATTTTAATTCCGATTGTGGAAAGCAGAACAATATCGCTCATAACCGCCTGCTTGAGAGTTTCGTTCGTCATAGCGTTGCCGCCGTACTTTACAACAACAACCTTATTGTAATATTCCTGTATGTAAGGGAGAGCGTCGCTTAATATAGCGGCTCTCTGTTCGTTATCTACCTTCATTGTTCTACCGTCCTTTATCAGCTTCTGTATTCGGCGTTGATTTTTACATAATCATAGGTTAAGTCGCAGCCCCAGGCGGTCGCTTCGCCATTGCCCGATTCGTGCAGGTCAACAAGAATCTGAATTTCATCCTCGGAGAGGATTTTGTAAGCCTCGTCCTCGGAAAAATCAACTCCTGCTCCGTTTTCGCAGACCGCAATTTTTCCGGCCTTTGAAGCTAGATCAACAGAAACCTTGCTGATGTCGAAATCAGCGTCCGCATAGCCTATTGCGCAGAGTATTCTTCCCCAGTTTGCGTCAGCGGCGAAAATCGCAGCCTTAAGGAGGGAGCTTGAAATTACCGACTTTGCAACCACCTGTGCGTCCTTTTGTGTGGGAGCGTTTGTGACTATACATTCCATAAGCCTTGTTGCGCCCTCGCCGTCCCTTGCGGTTTCTCTTGCAAGATTCATCATAACGGCATAAAGTCCCTTTACAAACTTGTCGAAAGCCTCTCCCTCTGCGGAAATTTCATTGTTTCCCGCAAGACCGCTTGCCATAATAGCAAGGGTATCGTTTGTGGAGGTATCTCCGTCAACGCTTACCATATTGTAAGTGACTGCGTTTACGGTGCGGAGCGCCTTATCCAGCATTGCTGATGTAATGCTTACGTCTGTAGTAACAAAGCCAAGCATTGTCGCCATATTGGGGTTTATCATACCGCTGCCCTTGCTCATACCGCCTATATGGCAGGTTTTCCCGTCCAGCTCAAACTCAACCGCAAACATTTTCTTCCGTGTATCGGTAGTCATAATCGCTTCGCAGGCAGCGTTCCAGCCGTCTGCGGAAAGGGTCTTTGCAAGAGCGGGAATATTGTCGTTGAAGGGCTCCATTGTCATCTGCTGACCGATAACGCCTGTTGAAGCAACGATAATGTCATCGGCTGAAAGTCCAAGAGCCTTTGCGGTAAGCTCGCACATTCCCTCTGCAATTTCAATGCCGTTTGCGTTGCAGGTATTTGCGTTGCCCGAATTTACAACAACCGCCTGCGCCTTGCCGTTTTCAAGGTGCTTTTTTGTTACCGTAATAGGCGCGCCCTTAACCTTGTTCTGTGTGTATAAAGCCGCCGCATTGCACATTGTTTCACAGTAAACAATGGCAAGGTCGTTCTTCTTTGAATTTTTCTTGACATGAGCGTTAATGCCGCCTGCAACAAAGCCCTTTGCAGCGCAAACACCGCCGTCAATAAACTTAAAACCGTCTATCTGTACCATTTTGTATTCCTTTCGTAGGATTATTTTAAGCCTGTTGTTTCGTCAATTCCCATCATTATGTTCAGACACTGAACGGCTGCGCCGCTTGCCCCTTTTCCAAGGTTGTCAAGCCGTGAGCAGACAAGAATTCTGTCATCGTTGCCACAAACGATTATTTCCATATTATTTGTTCCGCTGAGCGTATTTGCGGCAATAAATCCGTCGGAGAGCACATCTGCGCCGTTTACTTCCGTAACCTTTATGAAATTGGAATCGGCATAATGCTCCGCAAACATTTTCTGCACATCGGCAGGAGTATATTTTTTAGGCAGCAGTCTTGTCAGTATTGGCATTGAAACAACCATTCCGCTGAAGTAATCGCATACCATAGGATTGAACATTGGCGGATAAGCAAGCCCCGTTATTTTCTGCATTTCGGGAATATGCTTGTGATTCTGTGCCAGCGCATACTGACGTGGGCTGTCAAGACTTATGTCACGGTTTTCGTCCTCGTACTGGGCGATAGCCTTTTTGCCTGCTCCGCTGTAACCCGAAACTGCGTGAATTGTTACGGGATAATCGGCAGGTAAAATGCCCGACTTTACAAGGGGATAAGCCATTGAAATAAAGCCGCTTGCATAGCAGCCCGGAACGGCAACTCGCTTTGAGCCTGCTATTTTTGCTCGGTGCTCTGCGGACAACTCCGGAAAGCCGTAAGCCCATTCGGGATTTGTCCTGTGGGCGGTTGAAGCGTCAATAATCCTGACGTGGTCGTTTTCAACCAGCGAAACCGCCTCGATTGCCGCAGCGTCGGGAAGACAAAGGAAGGTGTAATCCGAGGCGTTGATGAAACGTCTGCGTTCCTCTGTATCCTTGCGCTTTTCCTCTGATATTTTCATAAGCTCAATGTCGTTTCTTCCCTCGAACCGTTCAAGAATTTTAAGTCCCGTAGTTCCTTCCTGACCGTCGATATAAACCTTAACTGCCATTTTGAATCCTCTCTATTTCTTTTGGTAAAACATATACATTCCTGCGCCTCTGTCGGCGTTTGGTCTTTCTATAAAGCCGAATTTCTTGTAAAACGGCTCTTTGTCCTTTGCAGCGACAAGAGTAAGCATGGCGGTTTCCCCACGTCCCACCGTGTCGTCAACGAAGTTCATAAACTTTCCTATCAGCATTCTGCCAATGCCGTTTTTCTGATAATCGGGGTGAACGATTACGTCGCATAGAAAAAAGTGATAGCCACCGTCCCCTACGCAGCGTGTTGTGCCAACAACTTTGCCGTCAACCCTTGCAATAACGAAAAACAGCGAATTTTTCACTATCATATCAAACTGGCGCAAAGAAAGCTCGCCCCAGTTTACCGCTCGTCTTAATGCGTTGTATTCCTCAAAGGAAATTGTGTGTGTAAACTCTATATTCATTTGCCCAGCCTTTTGAGTGTGTATTCAATCTGAGCCTTTACGCTTTCGGGAGCGGGTCCGCCGTAGGATTTACGCTGATTTACGCAGGTATCAAGGCTGATTGCCTCGTAAACGTCCTCGGAAAACAGCTCCGTCTGCTTTTTGTATTCGCTTAAATCGAGGTGTTCAAGGTCAGTGCCAAGCTGAATACATCTTGCAACAAGACCGCCTGTGATTTTGTAAGCGTCACGGAAAGGCATACCCTTTTTAACAAGGTAGTCTGCGCAGTCTGTAGCGTTGATAAAGCCCTTTGCCGCCGCATTTCTCATATTGTCCTTGTAAACGCCCATTGTGTCAAGCATTGGAATAAAGGTAACAAGGCAAAGCTTTACGTTGTCAACAGCGTCGAATATTGCCTCCTTGTCCTCCTGCATATCCTTGTTATACGCAAGGGGCAG
>CAMDZU010000206.1 GCA_945910715.1 uncultured Clostridia bacterium | reverse complement strand
TGACGGCGAAGAGGCAGGCATAAAGAGCGCTTCAATCCTTATCGAGGGCGAAAACGCATACGGCTTCCTCAAATCGGAAAACGGCGTTCACAGACTTGTCCGTGTATCTCCCTTTGACGCATCGGGCAGACGCCACACCAGCTTTGCCAGCCTTGAGGTTATGCCCGAAATGGACGAGGACGTAAACATTGACATCCGCCCCGAGGACATTGAAATGGAGGTTTACCGCTCCAGCGGCGCAGGCGGTCAGAAGGTAAACAAAACCAGCTCCGCAGTAAGACTTATCCACAAGCCAACAGGCATTGTGTGCGCCTGCCAGACCCAGCGCTCACAGCTTCAGAACCGTGAATACGCAATGAGAATGCTTATGTCAAAGCTAATTGAAATCAAGGAGCGCGAGCACCTTGACAAAATCTCCGACATCAAGGGCGAACAGCTTCAGATTGCGTGGGGCGCACAGATACGCTCGTACGTTTTTATGCCCTACACCCTTGCAAAAGATCACCGCACAGGCTATGAAATGGGCAACATTCAGGCGGTAATGGACGGCGACATTGACGGCTTTATCAACGCTTACCTTAAGAGCAAGGCTATCGAGAAAACTGAAAATGCTTAATAAAAACGATATTATTTCACTTTCAATTGACGGAATAACCAACGAGGGCATGGGAATAGGTAGGCATAAGGGGCTTGCCGTTTTCGTGCCTTTTACGGCTGTGGGGGACGTTGTAAAAGCGAAAATACTTAAGGTTTCCAAAAGCTGCGCTTACGGCAAAATTGAGGAAATCGAAGCTCCCTCCCCTGACAGAATACAGCCCGACTGCCCCGTTTTCGGGAAATGCGGCGGCTGTTCATTCCGCCATATCAGCTATGAGGCTGAAAAGCGTGCAAAGGAAAGCTTTGTTTACGACGCTTTCACCCGAATCGGGCATATCGAAGCCGAATTTCTCCCCATAATCGGCAATGAAAGCATTGACGGCTACCGCAACAAGGCCCAGTACCCTGTTGGAAAGGACAAGGACGGCAAGGCGGTCTGCGGCTTTTTCAACAGCCATTCCCACCGCATAATACCTTGTACAGACTGCAAATTGCAGCCGATTATTTTCCGTGAAATTCTTAATACAATAATGGATTTTGTCCGTGAAAAAAGAATTTCCGTTTACGACGAGGAGAAGCACGAGGGAGTTTTGCGGCATATCTGTATCCGAAAAGGACATTATTCGGGTGAAATCAACGTTACCCTTGTTGCAAGGCGGAAAATTCCCGAATTTACTCCTCTTGCAAAGCTTATTATGAGCAAATTCCCGACCGTAAAGGGAGTTGTGCTGAACATCAACAAGGACAAAACTAACGTTATTTTAGGCAATGAGGAAATTGTCCTTGAGGGACAAGCGGAAATTACCGATACAATGTGCGGAAACAAAATCACTATTTCTCCCAAATCCTTTTATCAGGTAAACACTGCCGCCGCCGAAAGGCTTTACGGTGCGGCAAAGGAATTTGCCCAGCCAAAAGGCAAAACTCTCCTTGACCTTTACTGCGGCGCAGGCACAATAGGTCTTTCCATGGCGGCAGACGCAAAGGAAATTATCGGCGTGGAAATAGTGGAAAGCGCCGTTGAAAACGCAAGGCGCAATGCGGCGCAGAACGGCATTGACAACATCAGCTTTATCTGCGGCGACGCAGGAAAGGCAACATCAACTCTTGTTAAACAGGGCAAAAAGGCTGACGTTGTTGTAGTTGACCCGGCACGAAAGGGCTGCGATACGGTGACACTTGACAATATCGTTAAGCTTAGCCCTGAAAGAATCGTTATGGTTTCCTGCAATCCTGCCACAGCCGCAAGGGACTGCGCTTATCTTGAAAAAAACGGCTACAAGGTGAGAAAGGTGCAGGCAGTTGACCTTTTCAGCAGGACAAATCACGTTGAAGCGGTTATTCTTATGACAAAAAACGTGTGATAAATACAAAAACTTGTTAAGGAAGTGTTTCAATGAAAAAGTATCTTAAGCTTTCATTTATCTATGCAATTGCCGCAATGGCAATGGGCGTATTTTTCCGTGAATTTACCAAATTCAACGGCTTTGAGGGAACAACCGCCCTCGGAAAGGTGCATACCCATCTGTTCCTGCTGGGAATGTTTGTGTTCCTGATAACAGCTTTGTTTGTCGGACGGCTGAATGACCTTGAAGGACTGAAAACCTTCCGTGCTTTCAACATTGTGTACAACATAGGCGTACCTCTTACCGCAGTAATGATGACTGTTCGTGGAATTACTCAGGTGCTGGGCACAGAGCTTTCAAAGGGTGCAAGCGCCGCAATTTCGGGAATTGCAGGCATAGGACATATAATAACGGGCACGGGAATAATACTTCTTCTGCTGTCGCTGATGAAAGCTGCAAGGAAAGATAATACATAAGTCTGATAGGCTTTTACTGCAATCTTACATTTATGGCATAAATGTAATATTGCTTTTTTTTTGCAATAATGCTATAATTGTAATGTAATTTCCAAGAAAGGAGCAAATATGGCAAAAAATAACAGCAACGGCAGATACAATATTAAACGTGCCGTGGTTTTTCTAAACGCATTGTTCAACGTTGCGCTATATACCTCGATTTTCGGCTTTGTATGGGAAAGCGTTTACAACAACGATTTCTTCTATGTAAACGGAAATATTATTCTGTACTTCATATATGCGGCAATTCTGTTTATGTTTATGGAAATATACGGCGGCTTCCGTATAGGCAGTCAGCGCATAACCGACTCGGTAACGACCCAGACCCTGTCGCTGCTTTTCACGGATATAATTGCCTATCTGCAGATATGTCTTGTATGGCGAAAAATCCTTAATCCGCTTCCGCTGTTGGCGTCCTTCGGAGTTTCCTTTGTAATATGTATTTTCTGGAGTCTGTACATACACAGAAGCTTCGCAAAGCTGTTTCCGCCAAAGCGTATGATAATTGTTTACGGCAGTCATTCGGCGGTTTCTCTTGTTGAAAAAATGAGCAAGCGAATGGATAAGTACATAATCTGTTCGTCAATCAGCGTTACAGAGGGTTTTGAAAAAATCACCGAGCAAATCAGGGAATACGACGCTGTAATTATCTGCGATACACCCAATCAGATCAGAAACGATATTCTGAAATTCTGCTTCAGCAATAAAATCCTTACCTACATTACACCCAAAATTTCCGATATTATTATAAGAGGAGCAGAGGACCTTCACGCTTTCGATACCCCCCTGCTTTTATGCAGAAATTTCGGCATTAACCTTGAACAGCGTATTTTCAAGCGTGCAACTGACATTATACTTTCCGCTTTAGGTATTATTGTGCTGTCCCCCGTAATGCTTGTCTGTGCAATTGCAGTCAAGTGCTATGACAAGGGTCCCGTTTTCTACAAGCAGGAACGCCTTACCCTTAACGGAAAGGTGTTTAAGCTTATAAAGTTCCGCTCCATGATTGTCAATGCGGAAAGCGACGGAGTAGCAAGACTTGCCTCGGCAGGCGACAAGAGAATTACCCCTATCGGCAATTTTATGAGAAAAACAAGGCTTGACGAAATCCCTCAGCTTTTCAACATTCTCAAAGGAGATATGTCCGTTATAGGCCCCCGTCCCGAGCGCCCCGAAATTGCAAAGCAGTACGAGGAGGATATGCCCGAATTCGGCTTCCGTCTTAACGTAAAGGCTGGACTTACGGGCTTTGCTCAGGTAATGGGCAAGTACAAC
>CAMDZU010000205.1 GCA_945910715.1 uncultured Clostridia bacterium | reverse complement strand
AGTGCATTTCTTTTCCCTTTTCTTTGTGCACGCAAAGAAAAGGGCGAGGGGTTGCGGCAACCTTATAATCAGATACAACGTTATCAAGGGGGCGAGGAGCCCCCTCTAAACCGACTTACGAAAACAACCAATATAAAACAAAATCAGGGAGCGAACAGCCCCCTCTAAACCAACATATAAAACCAAACAAACACAAAAAAGGGGCAAAGGGGGCGAGAAGCCCCCCTCTCGACCAACTAACAAATACAAACAAACATAAAATAGGGGTCAATGGGGCGAAGCCCCCAATCCCCCCACGGCGAGGGGATAAAAAAAAGGGGGGCAAAGCCCCCAAATCCCCACAACAACAGGGGAAAGCAAAAGGGGGCGAAGCCCCCCAAAAAAAACTCATCGGCGTGCAGCCACAACAAAAAAGAGCGGAACCCCGCTCTTTTCTTGTTTATTTTGCAAAGTCGATAGCTCTGCTTTCTCTTATAATGTGTACCTTTATCTGTCCGGGGTACTCCATTTCCTTTTCGATACGATCTGCAATTTCCCTTGCAATAACCACCATCTTATCATCGTTGACGGTTTCGGGCTTGACCATAACACGAACCTCACGGCCTGCCTGAATTGCGTAGGACTTGTCAACTCCGTTGAAGGAGGTGCAGATTTCCTCAAGCTTCTGCAAGCGCTTGATGTAGTTTTCGTAGTTTTCGCTTCTTGCGGCAGGTCTTGCGGCGCTGATTGCGTCTGCTGCCTGAACAAGAGCGGCGATAACAGTCTTGACCTCAACATCTCCGTGGTGAGCCTCGATAGCGTGAATGACCTCGGGGCTTTCCTTGTACTTCTTGCAGACCTCAACGCCGATATGAACGTGCGAGCCTTCGATTTCCTGGCTCAGCGCCTTGCCTATATCGTGGAGCAGACCTGCACGGCGTGCAAGGGTTGCGTCAACGCCAAGCTCGCTTGCCATAATTCCTGCAAGGTGTGCAACCTCGATTGAATGAGCAAGCACGTTCTGGCTGTAAGAGGTGCGGTAGTACAGACGGCCGAGAAGCTTGATAAGCTCGGGGTTAAGTCCGTTTACGTTGGTTTCAAGAGCGGCACGTTCGCCCTCCTGCTTGATTTTCTGTTCAACCTCACGCTTTGCCTTTTCAACCATTTCCTCAATTCTGGTTGGGTGGATTCTGCCGTCCTGAATAAGGCGTTCAAGGGCAATTCGTGCAATTTCTCTGCGGACTCTGTCGTGGCTTGAAAGGGTGATTGCCTCGGGAGTATCGTCAATTATGAGGTCAACGCCCGTCAGCTGTTCAAGAGTTCTGATGTTGCGGCCCTCACGGCCGATGATTCTGCCCTTCATTTCGTCATTGGGCAGCGGAACAACGGAAACAGTCATTTCGGAAACGGTTTCCGCCGCAAGTCTTGCAATTGCAAGAGAAATGTAGGAACGAGCCTTATCGTCGCATTCGTCCTTGACACGCTGTTCGTAAGCGTTTATGCGGACTGCCTTTTCGTGGTCAAGCTCGGTGTCAAGCATTGTGAGCAGGTGCTCCTTAGCCTGTTCCATTGTGAAGCCGGAAATTTTCTCCAGTATTTCCATCTGGCTTTTCTTGATGGAGTCAGCCTCCGCCAGCTTTTCGTCTGCCGCCTTGTTCTTTGCGGTAAGAGATTCCTCCAGCTTTTCGATTTTGTCGTTCTTTCGGTCGAGATTTTCCTCCTTCTGCTGCAATCTGCGTTCGGAACGGGAAACCTCGGAGCGTCTTTCCTTCAGTTCACGCTCTGTTTCGGACTTTAGCCGCTGAATATCCTTTTCAGCGTCGCCCTTCATCTTGTAAATTTCGTCCTTTGCCTCAACAAGCGCCGTTTTCTTCTTTGTTTCGGCCTTTTCCACCGCCTCGCTGAGTATGCGCTGAGCTTCCTTTTCGGCGGATTCAATCTGCGCTTCCGCAGTCTTTTTGCGGTGCTCAACTCCGACCTTGAACATTACAAAGCCGAAAATACCGCCGCCAACAACAAAAGCCGCCGCAATAAGTACAATCGCCAGTGGTAATTCCATTACAAACCCTCCCTTTAAGTATTCTTGATTTTCCATTACGCCGCAAATCAATATACTTCGGAGAGGAATACACTGAGCCTGTACAAAGCGTGGCTTCCCTTGATATTTTACATCAAACACTCATAATAACGCAGAAAACTGCACTGAAACAAGATTTTTTATGTCAAATATAAGTATAACAGGAATTTGCGTGGTAGTAATATATAAACCAAGTTGGTAAAAAGTAAAAATAGCTGTGAATATTGTATAAATACAAAAGCATAATTACAATATAATTTTAAGCTATTTTAGCCAAATTGTCAAGTAGTTTGAGTATTTTTTTACCCTTTATGTTAAAAAAGCGGTTGACTTTAGGTTTTGGCTATGGTATAATTGTAATCGCTTTAGCAAAACAGAATAAGCCGGAGTGGCGAAATGGCAGACGCGACGGACTCAAAATCCGTTATTGGCAACAATGTGTGGGTTCAAGTCCCATCTCCGGTACCATAAAAATTGCGTGACGCGACGAATGGAGCGTTGCGCAATTTTTATGCTGTAACGGTATGCAGACTTGAACCCTTAGGTTCGCATACTAATAACCGATTAAAAAACTTTACAAAAAATCGAGCATAATCTTGCATATATGGATTATGTGAAGATTTTTTGTCTAAAGTTTTATCGGTTATTAGTATCAGTCCCCATCTCCGGTACCAGCCGGGAAGCCCGGCGGCATTTAAAGCCCGACTATTGTTCGGGCTTAATTTTTTTACTTAATTTCACCTTTGCGGTCTGAAAATCTGATATTATGCTGTAACGGTATGCAGACTTGAAGTCGGGTGCCCCGACGGGCAATATTGCACCGCTTGTAACTTTGTTTTTTAAAAATATTATCGTAAAATAACCCCCTAAAAGCCGAAAAACACCTGCACGCAACAAAACAGGTGTTTTTCGGTTTTATTTTGAAAAGGAGTAAAAGGAAAAAGCGTTACCGCTCAGGCTAAAACCATTTATGTGAAATATCCGCATTTTCCTTTCGTCCTTATTATACAGCACTATACTGTCCTTTTGTAAGGACAATCAGATTATCTGCGGAACAGATTTATCGGGATTGCATACACAAGCAATGATTTCAGAAAAACAGCTTGCCCCACTCAAAAAAAGACCGCCGCACATCTGTACGGCAGTCGACCCATTATGAAACCAAATCAATAGTTTTCAGCGTGTACTTCAAAGTAAGCCTGGGGATGAGCGCAAACAGGGCAGACCTCGGGAGCCTTTTCGCCTACCACGATATGACCGCAGTTGCGGCATTCCCATACCTTGACCTCGCTCTTTGCGAAAACCTCCTGCATTTCAACATTGCTCAGCAGCTTGCGGTAACGCTCCTCGTGAGCCTTTTCGATTGCGGCTACCATACGGAATTTCTTTGCAAGCACGGGGAAGCCTTCCTCTTCGGCTGTCTTTGCAAAGCCTTCGTACATATCTGTCCATTCATAGTTTTCGCCGTCTGCTGCCGCTTTGAGATTATCTGCTGTGCTGCCGATTCCCTCAAGCTCCTTGAACCACATCTTAGCGTGTTCCTTTTCATTGTCGGCTGTCTTGAGGAATAATGCGGAAATCTGCTCAAAGCCATCTTTCTTTGCTTTTGAAGCAAAGTAGGTGTACTTGTTTCTTGCCTGGGATTCCCCTGCGAAAGCCTCCATAAGATTCTTTTCGGTCTGTGTACCTGCG
>CAMDZU010000204.1 GCA_945910715.1 uncultured Clostridia bacterium | reverse complement strand
AAGGTCAAATCAGTAACATTTATCATAGACATATATAAGTACCTCCACAGCAAAAAAAATAACCGCAGGAAATACACCTGCGGCTTTTATATAGCTGTACCGAGTACAAATATATACCAAGCAAAGACAGATTATTTCCTGCAAGGCATAACAAAACAGACGGTACTTTTTACCGCTCATAGCTTGTTACACCGAATTCAGCAAGAAATAATCAACATCTTTCCACCTCAAATCCTTGTTTTTTTTGAATTATATCACAAAAAAACCTTGCTGTCAAGTATTATTCGGACAAAAAGTGACGCTTAATGTAACAGAGCCTGTAATTTTCACAACATAATTAACAAAAAATACTCATTACTCATTTATAATTTGTTGTTGTAAATATCAGAAAATTATGTTATAATATCTCACAGAAAGGTGGCGAACATGGCTAATTCAATAAAAAAACTGGGTGTTCTTATTACTCAGCCAGAATCATATTATCAATCGCAGGTGCTGCATGGTATTTCGGCTGAGGCTTTAAAAAACAATATGGACGTGCTGATTTTCGCCTCCTTTATTAAAGAGGGCGGCCCTGATAATTTTCAAGTTGGCGAGTCCAACATTTTCAGATTGCCAAATCCCGATAAGCTTGACGCTGTAATCGTTTTTCCCGACGTTATTCAGATGCCGAAGGCAAAGGAATACGTTGCGGAATTTTTAGCTAAATTCAAGGGCTACGTTGTTTTTGTTGATGATTACAGCAATGATTATCCCTATATTATCGGCTCGGAAAAACAGGAAATCAAGGAGCTTATTTTTCATCTTATAAATGTTCACGGCCACGAAAATATTGCATTTTTAACAGGTCACAAGGGGCATCCCCATGCGGAAAACCGCCTCCGCTATTTCAAGGAGGCAATGGCTGAAGCGGGCAAAACCGTTGACGAAAGCCTGATTTTCTACGGCGACTTCTGGTACGACTCGGGAGATTCCGTTGTTGCGTCCCTTATGGGCAGAGATAAGCTGCCCGACGCCGTTGCCTGCGCAAGCGACACAATGGCGCTGAGCGTTATCAGGGCTTTTGAAAAGCGGGGAGTCAATGTCCCCGAGGATATTGCGGTTGTGGGCTTTGATTGCAGCGGCGACGGAATTGACAAGCGCTATGCCGTGACAAGCATTATCAAGTCAAACAACTCAACAGGCAGAAACGCTGTTATAAAGCTTGTTTCCTTAATGAACGGCACGCCTTATCATCCCGTCAAAGCCGATGTGAATATGTTTGTAACCGACTCCTGCGGCTGTCCCAAACGGGAAGCGCCTACGGAGCTGGGAAGCTATCAGGTTTACAACTGTCCCTATGATAACCCCTACGGATTTTACTCGGGCTATAACTTTATGGTTGAAACCACAATAGGCACTAAATCCCTTGAGGAGTGTCTGTGGACAATCGACTGGTTTACATATTTTATAGAGGGCTTCAGCGGCTTTTACCTCTGTCTATGCGACAACTGGGACAGCCCCGAATGTGACGCAGAGGGAACATATATTGTTGACGGCTACACCGACAAAATGACCCTTGCGCTTATAAAGCTGCCCGACTGGCACAGCGTTGACCTGAACAGAAAATTCAGCGTAGGCGATATGCTGCCCATTCTGTACAGCAAGCGTGATACTCCATCTATTTTCCTGTTTTCTCCCCTGCATTTTCTTGACAGGTGCTTTGGCTATACCTGCATTATGATGGATTCTCCTACCAGACTTCTTACCCTTAAATCGAGCCAATGGACGAGAAATGTGAACAACTCCCTTGAATCCCTCAGACGTCAGATTAACCTGAGATACATGTACAAGAAAATGGAGGAAAGCGCTGTTACAGACCTGCCTACGGGACTTTTCAACCGTAACGGCTTCAATATTTACGCTCCGCAGATGCTCAGAATTGCGGCGGCAGGCGATATGCAGGTTCTTGCAATTTTAGGCGACCTTAACTGTCTGAAATACATCAACGATACCTATGGACACAACGCTGGGGACGAGGCGATAAAAAAGGCTGCTGACGCATTTATTCAGAGCGCACCGTCAAGCGGCGACCGATGCAGAAATTTCCGCATAGGCGGCGACGAATTTGTTCAGCTTATAATAGGCGAATTAACCGCCGAAACCGTTGATGAGCAGCTTGCAAAAATCAGGACGTTCCTTGAAGATTTCAATATGCACAGCAATCTCCCCTACCCTATTCAGCTCAGCCTTGGGGTTGTTTTTGAGAAAGCGGAAAGCAACCTGACTGTTGACAGCCTTATTTCTTCCGCAGACCGTGAAATGTTTATTGATAAACAGCGTGTAAAGGCGCAGACGGGCTTCAGGCACGACAGAACATAAATTATCCCCGATATTGCTATCGGGGATTCATACTGTAATCCCCATGTTCAGGAAGGAATATGGGGATTACACATTTTACCTTATTTGTTAAGAAAGGGCATTTGTTTATACAGTTCCTGCTACTGCAACAAAGTTCATTTCAGCAAAATGTTCCTCTGTCAAGCATTTTTTGTCGTTTATCGCATAGGGATTATCCGTTCTTAGCCAGTCGGCCCAAAGCTCCTCGAAGCCCTCGCTTTCCCACGCCTTTGAGATTTTCAGACCATCGCCGATGAAAACCTTTTTCCACCATTCAAGAGTTTGCCATTCGCTGAATTCCTCCTTAAGAATATCGTCAAACAGAAGATGCGTTTTCTCGTCAGGCTCACGCTTGAATCCGGGGACAATCATACCGAACTGTCCTCCCTGTTTAATGTACTGCGCAACCTTTTCCTTGAAAAATCCGCTCTTATTTCCGTAATAATGATAGGAATCTGCGGTTATTATTGCGTCAAAGAAATCTTCCGCAAAGGGCATTTCGTTTGCGTCGCCGTGAATGGGAATAATCCTCTCCTCCATTCCCCACTCCTTGATGCGATTATAGTTTTCTCCTGCCGTAACCCACAGGTCGTAGGCATAAACCTGCACTCCGAATTCCCTTGCGGCGAAAAGCGAGGTAAGTCCCGTTCCGCAGCCTAAATCAATCACTCTCATTCCCTGCTTCAGGCTCATTTCCGAAGTCAGCTCCTCCATAAGCTTCAAGGAATTGGGTCCCATTAAGAATTCGTTTGTAAAAAAGTTTTCGTAGTTTTTGCTTCTGATGTAATTCATGATAAATTTCCTTTCAAAAAGTGTTTTGTTGTTTTGTGTTTTGAATTTAAGCATGAACTCTGCAATAAAAAAAGCACAGCCGCAAAGCTATGCTTCAATATACAACGGTACATTGGCACAGCCTGTAAAAAATTGCATAACAAACAAAGCGGCATAAAGTCGCTTACTTTTTAATGCAAAGTTCTTACAGAACCGTCTCCAAACAAAAACCACCTTTGTGTTTTAAATTGCTTTTACTATAGCACCGATTTTGGTATTTGTCAACCGTTTGCCTGCATTTCCGAAAATTCAGCCAAAACAATACAGCCCCGACCTTCAAATCGGAGCTGTATTGTTTTGCATATTTGCTGAAAATATCTGTCAGCTTCTGAGCCGCTGAAAATATTATTTTCCAAAGTCATAGCAGAGCGAAATTACTTCAATATATTCGCTCATTGCGCCAACGTGAATTTTATCAAGATAGCTCTTGAAATTGCTGCCGAAAACAGCTACGCAGTTATCGTAGGAATACTTTGCGAAGTAATGTCCGTTAGCTGTTCCTGTTTCGCTTGGCTGTACCTTTGCCCAGGAAGCGCCGCCTGAATAGC
>CAMDZU010000203.1 GCA_945910715.1 uncultured Clostridia bacterium | reverse complement strand
GCAAAGGTCAGCTCCTGCGCTGCCCTCTGTGGCTCTGAATGGCATTTTTGCCTTTTCGTTAAGTCTTTTGACCTTAATGTTCATTATTCCACTCCTCTGTAATAAAGTCCTCTTGTAAGCCTGCCCTCGGGCTTTCTGCTTTCAAGGTACATATCAAGTATTTCGCTCACATTTTCTTCGTAGGCAAGCTTAAGCACTGCAAAATCAAAGCAGCTTAAATCCTCCTGTCTGTCGCTTAAAATCAGCCTGTCGGGGTTTAAAAGCTCGCAGGTGTTTGAGCAGATTATTTCAAGCTCGTTGCCCTTTCTGTCGGTGATTTTACCGCCGCAGTACGTTCCGTTATTGCAGGGCTTTCCGTCCTTTACGGGACATCTCCTTGTAATCATCAGCGGCAGCTTTCCGTAAGCAATAAGTCCCACGGGAGCATTATGCATGATGCCCTTTGCAAGGGACATTGTAAGCTCAAGGGATAATACGGCGTCGGAAATTCCCTGTTCCTCGTAAAACTCCATGGCTCTGCTGTTGGTAATGTTAAGTCTGAAACCGCCGTGAACCTTGAATCCCGCCTTTTTAAGCAGATGAACGTGACCTGCCGTATGAGCAAGACCGTGTTCAAAGCCAAGGCTTTGAAGCTCCCCAAGCCGTTTTGCACATTTTTCCTCACAGTCCGCAAGGTAAACGGGGGGAACGGCGATAATGCGGAATTTGTCGGGGGTATTTCCGTCAAGCAGCCTTATGGGGGCATAAATAAACTGAAAATCGTCGATTTTAACCGCCTGTTCAAGCTGCTCTTTTGTATTGACCTCAACTCTGTAAATTATTTCTTTCATAGTGCAGAAAACTCCTTCTTTGCACAATCATAAATATTATAACAGTATATGGGGGAAATTACAAGTACCGACAGAAATTTTTGCTGTAAAACCTTGAAAAGTTATCGGGAATATAGTATAATAAAATAATTAGGGGGTTTCGTATGCTGCTTGATGAGGAACTTATGCTGAAAGCGATTTCGCTGGCGGAAAAGGCGGGCGAAATGGGGGAAATTCCCGTTGGAGCCATTGTTGTGGACGGAAACGGGCACATAATCGGAGAGGGCTGTAACCGCCGTGAAACGGACAATTCGCCCATTGCTCACGCAGAAATTATTGCAATAGAAAAAGCCGCAGAGAAAAAAGGCTCCTGGCGGCTTTCGGACTGCACCCTTTACGTTACCCTTGAGCCCTGCCCCATGTGCGCAGGCGCAATTATAAACGCTCGCATAAAACGTGTGGTTTACGGAGCTTTCGACGAAAAGGGCGGCGCTTGTGCGTCCCTTGTGAATTTGTTTGAATATCCCTTCAGTCATAAGCCCCTTGTGCGGTCGAGAATACTTATGGACAGATGCTCGGGGCTGATGACCGATTTCTTTAAGAAAATGAGGGATTAGTCGGCGGTGTAGTATTTGGTGCTGTTCTTGTAAAGAATGTCAATGACTGTGTTTGCGGCAATAAGAAGAAACGCAACAAGTGCTGTAAGACCGAGAATTTTAAAGATAGTTTTCATAATAATACCGTTCCTTTCGTGAACTTTTCTATATAGATTATACCATAACCGTTAGGTTATGGCATAATTGTCCGATACGCAGGGAGCAAATCTCTGATTTGCGAATCTGCGAGGACATTTGAATTAAATGTAATAAACGCTTGCGTTTATTATACCACAAAAAACATAGAAATAAAAGACCTTTTTTAAAAAATTGCAAAGGGTGTGACCAATGAACAAGTACAAGCGCCTCGCTTCAAATACAATCGTTCTTGCTCTGGGGCAGTTCGGCTCAAAATTCCTTGTAATACTTATGATGCGCTTTTATCAGGCGCAGCTTGGGGAATCGGGCTACGGCGAGGTTGGCACGCTTATTGACACGGCAACGCTTTTAATGGCGTTCGCCACCCTTTCCATAGGAGAATCCATAATCCGCTTCGGACTGGACAAGAATTACCGCAAGGATCAGGTTTTTTCAATCGGACTGAGAATTACCTTTCTGGGACTGCTGGGCTGTCTTCTGATACTGCCCCTTTTAAGCTGGCTTACGGGACTTTTCCCCGACAATGATGTGCTTGTGCTGATGAACAGGTATTCGTGGCTGCTGTTTATTTACGTTTTTACGGGCAGCCTTAAAAGCACCGTGGGGCTTTTCGTGCGGTCGGCAGGCTATGTGCGGCTTTACGCCATAGACGGCATTTTCACAACGGTAATGAACATTCTGTTCAATCTGCTGCTTCTGTGGGCGTTCAATCTGGGCGTTGTGGGCTATATGCTGTCGGTAATACTTGCGGACGTGTGCTCGGTAATTTTCCTGTCCTTTATGGCAAATCTGAAAAAGTATTTCCTGCTTTTCGGACTGGACAAAAACCTTATAAATGCAATGCTGAGGTTTTGTCTGCCAATGATACCCACAACGGTAATGTGGTGGATAACCAACGCTTCGGACAGCTTTTTTGTATCGGGAATGCTTGGCTTTGAGGAAACGGGAATTTACAAGGCGGCATACCGTCTGCCAAATATTATCGCGCTTGTTTCGGGCATTTTTTCACAGGCGTGGAATATGTCGGCAATTACCGAAAACAATTCCCGTACCGTTGCCAAATTCTACTCCAACGTTTTCAGCACCCTCCAGTCGGCGGTTTACGTTATGGCGGCAGGCATGCTGTTCGTTATCCGTCCCGTACTTATGATTATATGCGAGCCTGCTTTTCAGATTTCGTACATTTACACGCCGCTCCTTGTAATGTCCGTTGTATTTACCTGCTTTTCCACCTTTATGGGCAGCGTCTATGTGGCGGCGAAAAAGTCGGTGAACTCAATGGTGACCGCCTGTGCGGGAGCAGGACTTAATCTTATTCTCAACGCCGTACTTATCGGTCTTATGGGGCTTCACGGAGCGGCTCTTTCCACCTTTATCAGCTATCTTGTAATTTTCATTGCAAGAGCCGTTGACAGCCGCAAATTTGTATTTATGGACATAAATCTTCCCAAAATGATTACCAACGGCGTTCTGCTTCTCATAATGTCCTTTGTGATTTTCTTTGTGGAAAATCAAGCCGCTTATTATATCATACTTGCGGTAATATTTATCGCCGTAACTGCGCTGAATTTCAACGCTTTCATAAAAGGAATCAAGCTTGTATTAAACAAAAAATCTTAATAAAAAATCAGCAGTCCTGAGCGGATTGCTGATTTGAAATTCTTTAATCAAGCTTTTTCAGCTGAGCCTCGCAGTTTACCACAAGATTAAGCAGCGCCGCCGCCTGGGTCTTGTAATTCTGTTCAAGAGTGGCGGTGGTGATTTCGGGAGCCTCTTCGCTTTGTTCATCGGCAAGGGCCTGCATTGCTTTTCCCTCTGCAAGAGAAATTCCTGCGTCGGCGGAACGGTAGGCAAGCTCCTCGGGGATACTGAAAATGTTCTTGTCGTTTTTGGGATTTGCCTTGTATGTAAGTCTGAAAGCACGGTAAACGGTGAACGAAAGCAGATTTGAAATGCTTTGGGTAAGCTTGGGATTCTTGGTCTTTGCAAGGAGGGAATAAATAATATCAATGCTGTTGTTAATCAGCTTTTTGGTAAGGGAAACGGTAAGATTTGCGCCCTCCGCCTTGCCCTCTCCCTCGGGAATATCGTTTTCGGTAATTACCGAGCCCGAGCTTACAGGGGAGCGACCAAGGAGATAATCTGTGGATACTTTGTAATAATCAGCGGCTTTGACGAGGAAATCAAGTCCGCATTCACG
>CAMDZU010000202.1 GCA_945910715.1 uncultured Clostridia bacterium | reverse complement strand
TGTAGGTCAGCAGCAGAACGATAAAAAGGAATACGAGGATCAGGTCTATTACTCCGTAGGCGGCGATCTGCCTGCAATAAGGGGCTATGATATGATTTTCTGCACGGGCTCTTACTTAAACGACGAGTATATTGATTCCGCAATTGAATGGCACACCAACAGCAACGGCCTTGTGTCCTTCTGCTGGCATTGGAACGTTCCGAGAGATATTGACGATCTGACAAAGGGTTATGCCTTTTATTCGGAGGATATAATCAATTTCAGCTTTGAAAACGCCGTTACTCCCGGCACGAAGGAATACGAAAGGGTTATCCACGACATTGACCTTATTGCAACCAAGCTCCAGCGCCTTGAAGCGGCTGATGTTCCCGTATTATGGCGTCCTCTTCACGAGGCAAGCGGCGCCTGGTTCTGGTGGGGACTTACCAAGGATTCCTACGAAAACCAGTGCTATCAGAAGCTTTGGTACATAATTTACGACCGACTTGAAAACTATCACAAGCTTACAAACCTTATATGGATGTGGAACGGACAGAGTGACCGTGTAAATGTAAACCCCAATACATACGATATTGCAGGTATTGACATTTACCCCAACTCAGAGGACCACAGCTCACAGATAAGCTCATAACAGAAGACGGAAAAACTCACAGCACCGGGCAAAATGATTGCACTTACCGAATGCGGCTATATTCCCGACGCTGAGGAAATGTGGAAGGATGGCGCAAATTGGCTGTTCTATATGCCGTGGAACGACGGCTTTGTATTTCAGACAACAGGCAGCGGCGCAGCAATTGTTGACATTGACGGAAACGCAAGCATCAACACCGACCGTATGTCCGAGGAATTCCTCAAAAAGCAGTTTGACGACGAAACCGTAATTACCTGGAGCGACCTTCCCGACTGGGGCGGAACGGAACGCAATCTGCCAAACAGAATTCAGCTCTGGAAAGCGGGAATGGCATAATTAAACAAACGGGTTTGAGTTTTAGCGTGTTTCCCATAAAGCAGTTTTAATCCGCCGAGCAAAACTACTTTTAAAAAAGTGGCGGTTATGGCTCGGCGGAACTGCCAAAGGCGGCATGCCTTCTCAAGCCCGTTAAAGCATTAAAGGAGAAGTTATATGATTACATTGAAAAACAAGAACGCTTGTGCTACAATAAACGAAAAGGGTGCCGAGCTGAAATCCTATGTAACACAGAGCGGCAAGGAAATTATGTGGTGCTCCGACCCCAAATACTGGGGAAAAAGCTCCCCTGTTCTTTTCCCTATGGTAGGCTTTCTCCGTGACGACAAGACGGTAATAAACGGCAAGGAGTACAATATTTCCAAGCACGGCTTTGCAAGGGATATGGTTTTTGAGGCAATCAAAACCAGCGACAACAGCGCAACCTTTTCCATAAAATCAACCGAGGAAACCTTAAAGCATTTCCCCTTTGAATTTTACTTTGCACTGAATTACACCCTGTTTGAAGACAGGCTTGAAATTCTTTACGAGGTAAAAAATTTAAGTGCTGAAACAATGCCCTATTGCATAGGCGCACATCCTGCTATTGCCTGCGAAAATGCGGATAAATGCAGGCTTGTCTTTGAACAGGCTGAAACGGTAAACAGCCCCGTTATCAACGCTGAAAATAATCTTTTCGACGGTGTGAACAGAGTAAAGCGCCTTGAAAACGAAAACACCCTTGCGCTGAACAATGATATGTTCGACAACGACTGCGTTTATTTTGACACAATCAGGTCACACAGCGTTTCTCTCCTTGACGAAAGGGACAAGGGGGTTAAGGTTTCGTGGGAGGATTTTACAAGCCTTGGGGTATGGACTCCCGCAAAGGTAAGAGCGCCCTTTATCTGCATTGAGCCGTGGTGCGGCTGCAACGACTACGAAAGCGACAAGGGTGTTTTCGCGGAGAAAAAAGACATTGAAACAGCAAAGTCCAATGAAACAAGGTACTACACAATGACAATTGAAGAAATTGTCTGATTGAAAGGAAAAACTATGACAAAGGCGCAAATTAAGGAGCTTGTAAAGCAGCTTACCCTTGAGGAAAAAGCGAGCCTGCTTGCAGGTGCAAACGGTTGGCAGACCGTGGCAATACCAAGGCTGAATATACCTGCAATATGGATGTCGGACGGCCCTCACGGACTGAGAAAGCTTCGTGACAGCAAGGATCTGTCCATTGAAAACTCCCACAAGGCAACCTGCTTGAAGCCTGGTTTAATGCTTGCCTGCTCATGGGATCCTGCTCTTGCAAAAAAGCAGGGCGCCGCTATCGGCGAGGAAGCGCAGGATCAGGATTTGCAGATCGTTTTAGGCCCCGGAAACAACACCAAACGCTCCCCTCTCTGCGGACGCAACTTTGAATATTTCTCGGAAGACCCATACCTTGCAGGTCATCTTGCCGCAGGAATTATCGAGGGCATACAAAGCAAGGGCGTCGGTACTTCCTTAAAGCATTTCGCCGCAAACAATCAGGAAACAAAGCGCCTTGCCATAGACGAAATAATCGACGAAAGAACGCTCCGTGAAATATATCTTTCGGGTTACGAATATGCGGTAAAAAAGGCAAAACCAACCACGCTGATGTGCGCCTACAATCGCATAAACGGCGACCATTGCTCCCAGAGCAGGTGGTTGCTTACGGATATTCTCCGCAAGGAATGGGGATTCAAGGGCTTTGTAATGAGCGACTGGGGCGCTGTTGACAACAGAGCTCAGGCTGTCTATGCAGGACTTGACCTTGAAATGCCAAATTCCTTCGGCGTTAACGAAAAGGATATTGTAAATGCGGTAAAGGGCGAAAAGGTTTCACTTCCGCCCGTTGACAAGAAATTCAAAAACAAGCTTACGGAAAAGCAGGTTGACGACTGCGTAACAAGAATGCTGGAAACCGTTTTCAGCCTTTATGAAAAGCACACAGGCGCAAAATGCGACTACGAAAAGCACCATAAATTGGCAGGCGACATTGCAAAGGAATGTATGGTACTGCTGAAAAACGATAACAACCTTCTGCCTCTTAAAAAGAACGCTAAAATCGCCCTTATCGGCGAAATGGCAAAGCGACCCCGTTTTCAGGGAGGCGGCTCCTCAAATGTAAACGCAATGAGCGTAACAACGCCTTTCGACGCAATCGGTACTTACACCGACACCGAATATGCAGAGGGCTATTCCCTTGATGACGACAGCGATACAAGCAGAATTGCAAAGGCGGTTGAAGCCGCAAAGGGCAAGGAAGCGGCGGTTATTATCTGCGGACTTCCCGACAGCTTTGAGTCTGAGGGCTACGACAGAACCCACCTTTCAATCCCCGAAAGCCATATTGAGCTTATAAACGAGGTTGCAAAGGTACAGCCAAATGTTGTGGTTGTGCTCTGCAACGGTGCTCCCGTGGAAATGCCTTTTGCTGATAAATGCACCGCAATTCTTGAAGCCTACTTAGGCGGCGAGGCCTGCGGAAATGCCATTGCGGATATTTTGTTCGGTGCGGCAAACCCAAGCGGAAAGCTTGCGGAAACCTTCCCCGAAAAGCTTGAACACAATCCCTCCTACGGCAATTTCGGCAATTACAACGGCAAGGTTTACTACAGCGAGGGGGTAATGGTGGGCTATCGCTGGTACGATACAAGAAAAATCAAGCCATTGTTCCCCTTTGGCTACGGTCTTTCCTATACTACCTTTGAATACAGCAATATTCAGGTTGAGAACAACGGGGACTGCGATTTCAAGGTCACCTGCAATATTACCAACACGGGAAAACGTGCA
>CAMDZU010000201.1 GCA_945910715.1 uncultured Clostridia bacterium | reverse complement strand
TCAACAACCGTAAAATTCATTTCCGTATCGAAATAGCCGATACCGTTCTGACAGCAGATCCATGTCTTTTCGGGATCGTTTTTGTCGGGGTAGATTTTGTAGGTGTTGGCTCTGTCGGGAGTATTGAAAGGCTTGATCGAAACGGTGTTCGTGTCCGTATTTATTTTCGCTCTGATTATCTTTTCGCCTGTCGTTCCGAGCAGCACGGTTTTTTCGTCTATGGCGCATATATCCGTAAGCTCGTAATCCCCGAGTCCTCCCTCGGCGGTAAAGTCAAAGAAGGTCTTGTCGCTGTTGCAGAAATAGAACTGTCCCGAATTGCTGACAGCGTAAATATTGCCGCCCTCATCAATGTCAAGGCTGACTACATAAAGCTCCGCCGCACGCTTATCCTTGGGGAGAATAATCTCGTTTGTGGGACTGATTGCAAAAAGTCCGCCCGACGAGCCGCAGACAATGTTTCCGTCCTTGTCCTCGATAATCGCTCTTATGGAGTTGGAGGGAAGACCGTCCTTGGTGCTGTAAACGGTGAATATGCCGCGGTAATACAGAATAACACCGTCGTCGTTTGTGCCTATCCAAAGCCTTTTTCTGCTGTCCTCGAAAAGGTATCTTACGCTGTTGCCCGTAAAGCCGTCCTTTGGGCCGAAGGTAACAAAGTTTGTGCCGTCAAAACGTGTAAGCCCCTTGTAGGTGCCTATCCAGATATAGCCGTCGTCGGTCTGAATCATGGTGTTTATTTCGCAGGAGGGCAGACCGTTGCTGTCGTTGTAGATTATCTGCTTGTAATTTGCAAGAAAGCTGTATCGGTCGATATATGCGGACGCATTGCCGCTGAATACAAAAATGGCGCAGATTACCGCAGCCATTGCCACAAGGGCATTAAAGGCTTTCTTCATCTGCACCACTCCTTACTTATAAAGCAACGAATAAGAAAATATTACATTTTGATTATATCATATAAGGAAATAAATTTCAAGACAATTTTAGGTTATCAGCCGATTTTTTCTATTTTAGCGAAATTAGCCATTATTTTCTTTGTTCCCACCCTGTCAAAGGCAATTTCAAGCAAAACGTCGTTTCCCATTGGCTCTGCGCCAAGGACTGTTCCCTCGCCGAAAATTCTGTGAGAAACTCTGTCGCCCTCCGAAAAGCTATTGCTTTCGGCAGCAACGGGCTTTTCAATTCTCGCCCTGCTTGCAGCCGCCTGTAAATAGCCAACCTTGACAGGCTTTGCAAAGCCGCCTGCCGACGGCGAATGACCCTGTTCATTATATTCAATAAGCTGGTCGGGTATTTCGCTTAAAAAACGGGATGGCTTGTTTCTGTTAGTCTGACCGAAAAGCAGTCTTTGCCGTGCGTTTGTAATATAAAGCCTGCGCTTTGCTCTTGTGATTGCAACGTAGGCAAGCCGTCTTTCCTCCTCCAGCTCCAATGGGTCGGCAAGGCTTCTGTATGAGGGGAACAGATTGTCCTCCGCTCCCACAATGAACACCGTGTCAAATTCCAGTCCCTTTGCGGCGTGCATTGTCATAAGCACCGCCCTGTCTTCCTCCGCCTCGTAGCTGTCAATGTCGGAAATCAGTGAAACCTGTTCAAGATAATCGGAAAGGTCGGCGTCGGGATTTTCCTCGCAGAAGGACACGATTGCGGACTTAAGCTCCTTGATGTTCTGAAGTCTTGTTTCCCCTTCGTCACCCTGTGCGTTCAGCATCTGCTCATAGCCTGTCAGCGCAAGTATATCGTCAACCATTCCCTCAAGAGAATCCGTCCTGCTCATAAGCTGGTGAAAAATCTCCGCAAGTCCCTTTAACACCTTTGTTTTCTTGGAAACGGCGGCAAATTCGTCCGCCCTTTCCATTACCTCAAGGGGGCTTATTCCAAGCTGGTTTGAAATGCGCTCGATTTCGCTCTGCGTTGCCTCACCCACTCCTCGTTTCGGCTCGTTGATTATTCGCTTTAACCGCACCGTATCAAAGGGGTTGTTCACAAATGCCATATAGGCAAGCATATCCTTGATTTCCTTGCGGTCGTAGAACCTTGTGCCGCCTATAATTGTGTATGGTATCGCCTGTCGGCTGAGAGCGTACTCGAAGTTACGGGACTGTGCGTTTGTTCTGTACAGCACAACGTGGTCGGAAAAACGCTTTCCCTCCGCTACTCCCTCGGCTATCTTGTCCGCAACGAACTTTGCCTCACCCTGCTCGTCCATAAAGCGGTTGACGGAGATTTTCTCCCCCTCGCCCAGGTCCGACCACAGCCTTTTTTCCTTATGCTGAGTGTTGTTGGAAATGACCTGATTTGCGGCTTCCAGTATTCTTTCGGTGGAGCGGTAATTCTGCTCCAGCTTTATAACCTTTGCGCCGAATTCCTCCTCAAAGCGGAGAATATTCTCGATAGTAGCCCCTCTGAAGCGGTAAATGGACTGGTCCTCGTCGCCCACAACGCACAGATTTCCGCTTCCCTTTGCAAGGAGAGAAACAAGCCTGTACTGGGCAATATTGGTGTCCTGATACTCGTCCACCATAATGTAGCGGAAATGATTCTGCCAGTATTCCAGCGTTTCGGGAGAGGATTCGAAAAGCTGCACCGTTTTCATAATTATATCGTCAAAATCAAGTGCGTTGGCATTTTTAAGGCGGCGCTGATATTCGCTGTAAATCTCCTTTGCGGACTCGAAGCGGAAATCCCTTTTGCCGTCGCTCGGCACAAAGGCGGCTGAGGTTATCAGCTTATCCTTTGCGTGGGAAATCATAGCCTGAATTTCCTTGGGACTAACCAGCTTGTCCGAAATGTTCAGGGACTTCATACAGTCCTTGATAACTCTCAATGAATCGTCGCTGTCGTAAATGGTGAAGCTTTTCTTATAGCCGATTTTTTCAATGTCCCTGCGGAGAATTTTCACGCAGGTGGAATGGAAGGTGCTTGCCCATACGTCTGCGGCAGGAGCGCCCATTCGGGAAAGCCTGTCCTTCAGCTCTGCGGCGGCTTTATTGGTAAAGGTAACCGCAAGGATTTTCCACGGGAGAGCCTTGCTTACTCCCACAATGCCCGAAAGTCTTTCGGTGGTTTCGTCGTTTTTTTCAATTTTTCCCTCGGCGTACTGCGAAAGAAATTCCATATCATCAGCGCTTAATTCGGGCACATAGTCCGACTTGTAAGCCTTTCCGAAAAGCAATAAATTTGCTATTCTGTTGCAAAGCACGGTGGTTTTACCCGAGCCTGCGCCTGCGATAATAAGCACTGCGCCCTCGGTGGTAAAAACAGCTTCTCTCTGCTGCGGATTTGTTCTGCTGAAATACTGCTCCAGCGCTTTATTTTTCAAGGACAAATAATCCATTTTCTTCCCCCTACTCTTTAGACATCAAAGCCGCACGGACAAGGCTTGCCCATGCGGTCTTTGGTTAATTTTGATTTACGTTTTTGTTTATTCGGCTGTATCATCAGACGGAGCTGTCTGTCTTGCTGTGTTTGGGGTTATGTTTGTTGTACCGTCAAGCGCAACGAAAGGATTTACCTCGCTGCCCATAACCTGAGGCAATACGCCGTTCCAGTTTGTTACCTTAAGGTATTCTATGTAGTTGGGGCTGTTTTCAAGCTTTTCCTGAACAACCTCAATTGCGTAAGCCTGTGCGTCTGCGGCAACCTTTGTTGCGTCAGCCTGCGCCTGTGCGGCAATAACAACCTGCTTTGCCTCTTCTTCCTTTTCCTTGGTCTTGTTTTCCATTTTGAGAGCGTCCTGTGCGGCAATTACCTTTGCCTGAATGGATTCCTC
>CAMDZU010000200.1 GCA_945910715.1 uncultured Clostridia bacterium | reverse complement strand
AGCGAAGAAGAAACCGAATCATAATTAAACCGCTTTTCGTCACAGAAAGGCGGTTTACGTGTTTTTAATCTGCTGAAAAAACTAATTACAGAATATTACTTGAAAAAAACGGAAAAATGAGATATAATGTAAAATAACGTCAAAAAATGTCATCTTTTAAGCGAAATAATCACTGCGGCGGTATTTTTTGCGGAAAAGCTTTATCGCTTTAAAATAAATACTGCTTTGTTAAGGAGAAATGAATGTTTTTTATAATCTGCGACGATAACAAGGAATTTGCCGACAGTCTCAGACTACGCATAAAAAAGCTTGAGCCTGATTGCTCTGTAATTGTTTTCAACTCAGCCGAGCAGTTAAGGTTCAGTCTTCCCGAAATGGCGTCATATACCGACGCAATTTTTATGGATATAAATTTAGGGGAAAGCAGCGGAATATGCGAGGGAACAGAGCTGCTTATGGAATACACCAACATAAAAATTGTGTATATTACGGGGTATTCCGAAAAGTATTCACAGGAAATCTTCAGATGTCCGCCTGAAGTATCTCCCACCGCCTTTCTTGTAAAGCCCGTTGGGGAGGATTTGCTGAAAAATGCCCTTGAAAGGATAAAAGGGATAAAATCGGTACAGGAGCAGCCCTTATGCATAAAAAACGGCAGCAATAAGGTTTTCCTTCAGCCGTCGGAAATAACCTATTTATCCGTTCAGGGGAGAAAGGTCACCTTTTTCACCAAAACAGATACCATTGAAACCAATAACACCTTCGGCGAATGCTTAAAGCGTCTGCCCGATTATTTTTTACAATGCCATAAAAGCTTCTGCGTAAATATAAGGTATATCAGGCTGATTCAGGGGAAAAAGGAAATTCAGCTTACCGACGGAACGGTAATCCCAATCAGCAGAGGCTATGCTGAAGCCTTTCTTAAAGAGATTACAGCCAGATTTGACGAGCTGCCGGGATAAGGAGAAATAATGACAGAACAGATTTTAATTGACATACTTTACTTTATTTTTCATTATGTATTTCAGTGGCTTTCGTATTTTGTAATTCTCACGTTTATGCTTACTCCGAAATACAACAGAGCTTACATAGTTCTTTTCCCTTTTGCAATTGCTTTCTCCAAGCCTGTTTTTCCTTTGCTTGACGATGTAAATGTTTCAACGTTCATTTTGTACGGAATGCTTTTTTTACAGCGCTGACAGCCTTTAAGGAGAAAAAGCGCATCTGTCTTGCGGCCATTGCCGCATCAACGCTGCTACTTGTGCTTATGAGCTTGGTTGCCAGTCTTGTTATATATGATATGCTGGGGTATTATCCTACGGAGCTTTTCCCCTACACATGGGACACGGTAATATACACCATAATTCTCGATATTTTTCTCTGGATATTATATGGAATTCTCCTACTCGTATGGAACAGGCTGATAAAAAAGAAAAGCGTAAAAAGTCTGGGCTATTTCTGGCTTTTTCCCATAGGACAGATTGCGTTTATCTGCGCCTGTATGTTCCGTGCGAAGGAGGATATGGGGGAATATCTGCTTTCAAATCCTTATCTTCTTGCCGCAATGCTGCTGTCCGTTGTTTCGGATATTCTTATGTACAGGGCCATAAAGGAAAACAGCCGTGTTCAGGATATGAAGCAGACTATTTCCCGACTGGAAAGCGAAATGGAGCTTCAGCTGAAATACTACGACGCTCTTGCGGTGCAATACAGCGAAATACGGGAATACAGACATGATATAAGGAATATGATTGCGGCAGCGGAAACGCTTTCAATGAACAAGGACACCGCTTCGGAGCGAAACGCTCTGCTGTGCGATATGGAGAAAAAGGCGGACAGTATGAATATTCCTGTTTATTGCGCCGACCCTCTTGTAAATGCAGTGCTCTGGCAGAAAAGCGTCAAGGCGAAAAATAAAAGGGTAGCTTTTCACGCATATATGGATATTGCGGAAAAATTCGGAATGGAGAGAATAGACACCTGCTCTCTGCTGGTAAATCTGCTTGATAATGCCATTGATGAGGCAGCCAAAGAAGAAAACGGCACCGCTGCAATTACCGTAAGGCGCAAGGCGGGGCTGCTGTTTATCGAAACGTCAAACAGCACAGAGCGCATACTTTCGGCCGACACCCCAAAGCCAAGGACAGCCAAAAAGGGCGACCACGGTCACGGCATTGATATTATTGAAAAAATCGTAAGCAAGTACGGCGGCTGCTATACGCTTCGGGCTGACGGCAAAACGGCGCATACTGTGGTTTCTCTGGACGACAGCCGTCCTGCGGATGAAAGAGCGCAGGTTTGATAAAATTCTGTCATTGTAGCCGCTTTTGAAGCGTTATTCTAAACAAAGAAAATAAAAAAATGTCCATTATCCTTGGTCACGCCTACAAAAAATGCAGAAAAAAGCTGAGTAATAGGAAATTTTACAGTTTTCATAGTGACATTTTACAAAAAATATGATATAATATAGCCAATAGTTATTGGGCAATTCAAATATTGAATAAGTGGCGAGTGAGAGAAGATATGAAAGTAGGAAAAAATTTACAGCTGTGCCTTTTTGTTTTCGGCTGTCTGCTTGTGAATTATCTCGGCAGGAGTCTGTCGGATTTTATGCAGCTGCCTGTCTGGCTTGATTCGGTGGGAACGGCTTTTGCGGCTTACGCTCTCGGACCTGTCTGCGGAGCTATTGTAGGCGCTGCAACAAACGTTATTTACAGCATTCAGGCCCCGTCAGCGCTGTACTATGTCCTCACAAATATTTCCGTGGGACTGATTGTAGGATTTTTTGCAAAGAAGGGTTTCCTGAAAGACGTTTTCGGAATGTTATCCACAGCCTTTGTTGTGACTCTTGCGTCGGTGGCTGTATCAACGCCCCTTAACTGCTTTTTTTCAGAGGGTGCTGTGGGAAATATCTGGGGCGACGGAATTATCGGCTTTTTGCAGGAGCTGGGTGTAAACGAAACGGTAAGCTTTTTTGCAGGGGAATTCTATGTGGATTTCCTTGATAAGACGGTCACAATGCTGCTGGTTTTCCTTGCAATAAAGCTCATAAGACGGCTCAAAGCAAAGCGGTTAAAATCAGAAAGGGCAAGGAAAAGGCTCAAAGGTCAAATTTCCGCATTTATCGCCCTGTTGCTTATTGCAGGCGTTTTTCCGCAGACGGAAACCGTTTATGCGTTGGATTCCCCAGACGGTTTTTCCGACGGAAATGGATTTCAGAATTATATCCAGATGGTTTATAACGGAGAAGACGGTCTTCCGGGCGGAATGGCAAACGATATTGTACAGACCAAGGACGGCGTTCTGTGGATAGGCACATACGGCGGACTTTACCGCTACTGCGGCAATGATATTGAGTGGATGAACAGTCTTGAGTCGGTGAAAACCGTAAACTGTCTTTATACGGACGAGGCAGGCAGACTGTGGATAGGCACCAACGACAACGGTTTATCCATATTCATCAACGACAGCATTGTCAACGTACTGAACAAAAACGACGGTTTTCCCTCAAACTCAGTGCGCTGTATAACCGAAAGCTCTGACGGCTATTATTATGCAGGAACAACAGACAGCCTTGTAGTGCTTACCTTGTCGGGCGGACTAAAGGTATATGACATTATCCCCGAAATAATGTACACAAAAAATATCTGCGCCGACAGCAGCGGAAATATTGTTGCTGTTACGGACGAGGGAATGCTGTATCTTATCCGTGGCACGGATATAATAGAAAAGAAGGCAATGGGGCAGGACGGGGACATCTACACCTACTGCGAATT
>CAMDZU010000199.1 GCA_945910715.1 uncultured Clostridia bacterium | reverse complement strand
TAATCTTAATTCATCGTATTGTAACATAAATACCTCTTTTATCTTTTTGTGTTTTGATCTTAAACTACTTATTAGTTTGTTTTAATTTCAAGCACGTTATGGCTCATTAAGCCTTGACCACAGTCACTTAAATCCGAATCTGTTTTTGTCCTGTTGTAACATAAATACCTCTTTTTATATTTTTGCGTTATCTTTAATATTATAATATAAAAAATAATTTTTGTAAAGTGCTTGAAATCGTTTCCATAGTATGTTATAATAGAAATATCAACTGATTTACTGTTTTTGCGAACAGAAAAGTAAAGTTATGGAGGAAGAAATGAGCGATATCAAATTATACGGCTTACACATGGGCCCTGCAAAGTGCGCCGTTGACCTTGGGGACGGAAGCGAGCGAGGCGAGTACGTTAATCAGGACTATATCCTGCACAAAATGGGCAGACCCCACAGAGCAATCAGCCTTATGTATTGCTATTACCCATTGGACAAGGAATTCCCGGGCAGAATTTCCGAGGTAATGAAGGACGCCAACGTTTCATTCCAGTGGGATTATCCTTATGACGATTATTTCACCTATAAGGGCGGTATCGGCGGCAATACCGAGGGCGAGCCTTTCTGCTATATGCGTGAAATAAGAGCCCACGGTCAGGACGTAATTCTCACTCTTACGGTTGACCCTCATGTAACCGATGAAATGCTTGTCAAGATCGCACAGGAACTGCGCCCATTCGGACGTATGCAGCTGAGAATAAACCACGAGGCAACAGGCAACTGGTTCAGCTTCAACAAGCGTGCAACATATCAGGAGGTTGCGGATTTCTATGTTCGTTTCCATAACATAATCAAGCGTGAAGCGCCAAACGTTTCCACAATCCTTTGTATCGGCGGCATTGAAAGCCTTGACGAAAAGGAAATTACAATGGAAAAGGAATTTGCCGAGGCGGTAAAGGCAACGGATATATGGTCTGTTGACAAGTATATGGCGCTCCATTGGGGCTGGCCTTATGATATTGCAGAGCCGGGCGGAACTTCCCATTCACGCTCTGCCGTAAAGGACGTTTACGAGCTTACAAAGAGAAGCGCTATCCGTTACAGAGAGATCTGCGGCGGCAAGAAAAAGCCAATGGTAATGAGCGAATTCAACGCCGACGGCGACGTTACGGGACCTTATGAGCAGTGCGATATGATAAAGGAATTCTGCGATATGCTGAAAAGCGAGCCTGCGGACTGGTTCAGCGGCTTTACCTTCTATCAGTTCCGTGACAGAGGCAGACTGGGACTTGAAATCGAAGACCCAAACAACCCCGACGTTGGTATTGAACAGCCTGCAATGGCTACCTACAAGAAGATTATCCACGACGAATATTTCTATCCCGAAATGATTCAGAGAGAGGAAATCGAGCTTCCTGTCAAGCTTCGCTGGGGAGGCTCAGAGGACGCAGAGGGTATCGCTATTCCAATTCATTTTGACAAGAACCCTACATTCTGCGAAATTTCCTTTGACGAGGACGTAAACCTTATGATGGAAATTAACGGTAAGTGGTTCTACAAATCCCCTAAGGCAAAGACAATCGACCTTATGTCCGCTTTCTATGAAAAGCCCCTTGACTGTGCCTGCGATTTAACGCTGAAGCTGTTTGCTCCTCCCGCAAGCGGTGAAAACGACCCGTCACAGGGGGCTGACTGGCTGACAAATTACTACACCACAATCACAAAGCTGCCAAAGCTTAGAATCAGATTTGCACCGACAGAACCATCAAAATAAATTAAATCAAAACAGCTGTTTTGCAATTTGTGAAACAGCTGTTTTACTAAAGAGAAAAGTATGAAAAGAATGAATATAGGGATTTTAGGCGCAGGACATATTGCCTGCAAAATGGCGGAGGCCATCAACAAAACGGAATGTGCCAAGCTTTATGCGGTGGGCGCAAGGTCGGTTGAACGTGCGTGGGATTTTGCACAGAGGTGGCAGGCGGAAAAGGCTTACGGCTCTTACGAGCAGCTTGTAAAGGACGAAAACGTAGAGCTGATTTACGTTGCAACTCCCCACAATTTCCATTACGAGCACGCAAAGCTGTGCCTTGAGCACGGCAAAAACGTTATCTGCGAAAAGCCCTTTACGGTAAACGCAAAGCAGGCTCGGGAGCTTTTCGACTTAGCCGAAAGCAAGGGACTTATGATTACCGAGGCACTTTGGACAAGGTTTCTCCCTATGCGCTTCAAGCTGGACGAAATTATCGCAAGCGGCAAAATCGGCAGTATCACAAGCCTTACCGCAAATTTAGGCTATATGATAAAGGACAAGGAGCGCCTTGCAAAGCCTGAGCTTGCAGGAGGAGCATTGCTTGATTTAGGCGTTTATCCCATAAATTTCGCTCTGACCTGCTTCGGCAGCGAGGGCATTGAAAGCATTACTTCCGATTGCGTAAAAACTCCCCTTGGAGTGGATTTACAGAATAGTATTATCATCAGGTGGAAAGACGGCAAAACCGCCGTTCTTCACAGCAATATGGCGGCAAATACTGATAAGCGGGGAATGCTTTACGGCGAAAAGGGACGAATCGAGTTTATCAACATCAACAACTGCGAGGGAATTACCGTAACCCTTGACGAGGGGCGCTGCGAGGTTTACGAAACGCCTGTACAGATAAACGGCTTTGAGTATGAGCTTATGTCGGCTGTAAAGGCGGTTAGGGAGCATAAAACGGAGTGCCCCGAAATGCCACACAGCGAAACAATGGCGGTAATGAAAATTATGGACAAGCTTCGTGAGGATTGGGGTATAAAATATCCCTTTGAATAAGAAAAGGACTGCACAGCAATTAGCCGTGCAGCCTTTGCTTTATTCGTTAATAACGCTTACAGCGGTAGTTTCCTCGAAGGAGGTATCCTGTGGCGCAATGAGTATTTCCTCGGAAATAATTTCTCCGTTTTCGTCAAGAGGGATAGTGAGATTGCCAATTTTAACAAAGGAAATAAGTTCAGTGTTGATTGGAGCTTCAAGAGTAATGCCGAATTGGGCTGTTTTCCCGTTGCTGCTGCCAAAGCCGCTGCTGTCGATATCTGTAAGTTCCGTTCCGTCATCAAGTATAATGGTGAAATCATAATTGAGAATATCCACATCTTCTTTATCGGTATATTCGGCATATATGGTAAAGGGACTTACTGCTACTCTTTCTATGTATGCCTTTGTTCCGCTTTTGAAAACAGCTTCCTTTCCAACTTCTTTAAGGATTGTGTCATTTGCGTCAATGAAGTTAACATCAGCTTCCAATGTTACATTGCACTCAACCGTCTGAGCCTCCCCGAAATTTACAATGCAGCCGTTTTCATCAAATATTTTATTCCTTCTTTTGAGTTCTTTGAAATTAAAAGCGACAGTGCGTCCCTCTAATGTAATTCCATTAACGTTTATTGTGGCAATATAAGAAAAAACGTTTCCGTTAATTTGGGGTTGACTGTGTTTTGCTGATACTCCCATTGATAATTCGGGGTCAATTCCAACCACGTTAAATTCCGGATAAATATTCCATACCTCATAATTTTTGTCCTCTTCGCCGAAATCGTAAGCAAAATCATCATCAAAAATAACGTCATAAGCAATGCAGACCGAGGAGTTTGTGGCGGTAAAGCCTTTTACAAGCAGGGTATATCCCTCCAGCTCATAGGTTTTGTTTATCACCTTGCCGTGCTTTTCGAAATCGTAGTTGTAAAGCTCCTTTACCATATCGTTTTCGGGATTTTGCTGAATAATTTCTTCTTTTTGGTTAAAGAAACCCCCGAACAGCTTGTTGAAATCCC
>CAMDZU010000198.1 GCA_945910715.1 uncultured Clostridia bacterium | reverse complement strand
GGACAACGCTTTGTTCTCCATGGTCCGCCGGGAACAGGCAAGTCACAGACTATCACCAACCTTATTGCAAATGCGCTGTATCAGGGAAAATCCGTCCTTTTCGTGGCGGAAAAAATGGCTGCTTTATCCGTTGTGCAGAAGCGCCTTGCAAAAATAGGTCTTGACCCCTTCTGCCTTGAACTGCACTCAAACAAGGCGCAGAAAAGAGCGGTCTTGCAGCAGCTTGAAAACACCCTGAACGTAGGCCACGTCAAGTCTGCAGAGGAATACAGGGCCACTGCCGAAAGGCTGCTTTCTCTCCGCAAGGAGCTTAACTCCACAATGGAGGAAATACATAAAAAGCGTGACTGCGGAATGTCCCTTTACGAGGCTGTAACCCTTTATGAAAAGAGCGCCGCCGCAGAGGGAAAATTCACCTTTGACCCCTCTGTCGTTCAGCAGATGAACAGCGGAACTTACGCTATGTGGAAGGAGCTTGTTGAGAAAACCGCCGTTGCAGGCAAGGAAACAGGCGGCTTTGAAAGCTCCCCCTACAAGAACTACCACAACCTTGAATACTCAATGGAAATCCGCAGCAGCTTTGAGCAGCTTTGCAGACGCATTGGCGAGTTTGCACCAAAATGCAGAGAAAATTACGAAGAACTCATAAAGACCCTCAGCCTTAACGCAGGGCTTTCTCTTGATGATTTTTACGACGTTGTGGGCATTGTTACCGCCCTTGCAAATACGGCGCTGTATTTGCCCAACGCCCTTTCCGACCCGGATTTTGAGGCGAAAAAATCAGCCGCCGAGCAGCTTATTTCCGACGGCACTGCTTACAGGCAGCTTTACTCGGAATTAAGCGGCGAGTTTGAACAGAGCGTGTTCGGTTTCGACCCGGATACCGCAATGCTCAACTGGAAAAAGAACGAGCAGAAGTGGTTTCTGCCAAAGGCAATAGGCTCTGGAAAGCTTGTAAAAGAGCTTGACCTATACTCAAAGCAGTCGGGAAAAATCAACAAGCAGAACATTACCGCATACTATCAGAAGTTGTCCGACTGCAAGCGCCTTAAAAACTTCTTAACAGGTGCAAATCAGAATATAACCTCCCTTTTCGGCGGACTGTGGATAGGGGAAAACAGCGACTTCGTTTCCTTAAAGGAAGCCCTTGAAGCAACGGAAAAACTGCGCCAAATCACAGCCGCAAGCTCCCTTTCAAGAGCGGCAGCCTTTGCATATTCCGCAAACCCCAACGGCAGAGGCGTATTTGAAAACGGCAGAGCCTCCTTTACCGAATTTGACAAGTTGCTCAACGATATGGGCGCAGTTTATAAGGTTGATACGGCGGCAGTCTGCGGCGGCGAAAACTGCTTTGAGGCTTTGTCCGCACAGTCGGCAAAATGGCTTGGCGGAATTTCCGCCCTTAAAGATTACACCGTGCTCAACAACTGCATTGATATGCTTGACAAAAACGGTCTTTCTGCCGTATCGAGGGCTTATGCAAGCGGCAGGGTCAATGAATCCGACATAGTTACGGCTTACGACCGTGAAATAAGCAGAGTTATCATAAGCAGCATTGTAAGCGGCACACCTGCTTTGCAGACCTTCCAGGGAGCGCAGTTTGAGGACACAATGGAAAAATACCGCATTACCTGCGATACCTTTGCGGAATATACCATAAAGGAACTTGTATCAACGCTCAGCGCAAAAATTCCCGACACATCGGCATCGGGAGCAGGTTCTTCGGAGCTTAACATTCTGCAGAAGGCAATCAAGAGCGGCGGCAGGAATATGCCTATACGAAAGCTTTTCGACAGTATTCCCAACCTGCTTAGAAGAATCTGCCCCTGTATGCTTATGAGCCCTATTTCCGTTGCTCAGTATATTGACCCGTCCTTCCCCAAATTCGACCTTGTGGTATTTGACGAGGCGTCCCAGCTGCCCACCTGCGAGGCGGTAGGTGCTATCGCAAGAGGCGAAAACGTAATTGTTGTCGGCGACCCCAAGCAGCTGCCTCCAACCAGCTTTTTCTCCACAAATCAGATTGACGAGGACAACTACGATAAAGAGGACCTTGAAAGCGTGCTGGACGACTGTCTTGCCCTTTCAATGCCCCAGAAGCATCTGCTGTGGCATTACCGTTCACGCCACGAAAGCCTTATTGCTTACAGCAACGCAAAATATTACGACAACAAGCTTATGACCTTCCCCTCCCCCGACGACCTTGTTTCAAAGGTAACCTGGCATAATGTGGAGGGCTACTACGAAAAGGGCGGCAGCAAGCAGAACAAAGCGGAGGGGCAGGCTGTGGTTGCGGAAATTGTACGCAGACTGTCCGACGAAAAGCTGAGAAAGCAGAGTATCGGCGTTGTTACCTTCAGCCTTGTTCAGCAGAATCTCATTGACGATATGCTATCGGAGGAGTTTGTGAAAAACCCTCAGCTTGAACAATGGGCAAACGAAATGTACGAGCCCATTTTCGTCAAGAACCTTGAAAACGTTCAGGGCGACGAGCGCGACCTGATTTTGTTCTCAATCGGCTACGGTCCCGACAAAAACGGCAATGTTTCCATGAACTTCGGTCCTGTCAACCGTGACGGCGGCTGGCGCAGACTTAACGTTGCAATTTCAAGATCAAGACGTGAAATGCAGGTTTATTCAGTAATCAGACCTGAACAGATAGACCTTAACAGAACTCGCTCGGAGGGTGTTGCAGGACTGAAGGGCTTCCTTGAATTTGCCGCAAAGGGCAAAGCCGCTCTTGCAGTACGTCAGTCAGACGTTGCAGAGGAAAGCGGCGATTTTGAAAATATTGTTGCCGCTGAAATCGAAAAGCTGGGCTACAAGGTAAAATGCAATATAGGCTGTTCAGAGTATAAGGTGGATATAGGCGTTGTAAATCCCGAAAACGAAAACGCTTACATACTTGGCGTTATGTGCCACGGAAGAAAGCACGTTGATACTACAACAGCCCGTGACCGCAATATTTTGCAGCCCTCTGTGCTTAAGGGTCTTGGCTGGAAAATCAGCAATGTGTGGATTCTTGACTGGCTGGACAATCCGCAGAAGGCAATTGACAAGCTGAAAAAGGACATTGAACAGGCAATTTCGGAGTACGGCAACCCCAAGGAGGAAGAGCCCGCTCCGCCCAAAGCCGAGAAAATACTCAGCTTTGAGCGAGAAAAGATTCTTTCCCCAAAGGATAAATGCAAAAAATACGTTTCATATCCCGTACACCGGCTTGGCACGGCAGAGCAATTCTACGATGTTTCCGCAAGGCCTGCAATGATAAAGCTTATACGGAGCATTGTGGAAACGGAAGCCCCGATCGGCCGCAGAATGCTGCTTAAAAAGACGCTGACCGCCTGGGGCATTACAAGAAGCGGCAGCAAGGTGGAAAGAGTGTTTGACGATGCCGCTCCCATTGCCTGCGGAAACTTCAACGACTCAAACGACGAAATTTTCTTCTGGCAGGACAATCAGGTTCCCGAGGCTTACAATATCTGCCGTATTCCCGAAAGCGACAGCGACAAGCGTGCTATGGACGATATATGCGCCGAGGAAATCGCTGCGGCAATTGTCCTTGTTCTTGAAAATCAGATAAGTATGCTGAAAAGCGACCTTATAAGAGAAACCGCCAAGCTGTTCGGCTACACAAGAACAGGGGGAGTTATTGAAACCTCAATCGGAAACGGAATTGACTATGCCGCAAAGTCAGGAAAAATAACTGTTTCGGGAGATAAAATTACAATGGCATAAGCCATGCAAATATAGCAAAGCCGCTTTCGGTGCAACGGACGGAAAGCGGCTTTTCACCTACTGCAAGAC
>CAMDZU010000197.1 GCA_945910715.1 uncultured Clostridia bacterium | reverse complement strand
TTGCCTTTGCTTTTTCCATAAACCTTTCATTATTCACAATAAAGCGCTCGTGTCTGCCATTTCCGATTACTCCTGCCTTATCATAAGCAATAACCTCAAATACAAGGCGCTTTCTGTCGATTTCAACCAACTCGCTTTCGCACCATACCTCTGCTCCTACGGGAGTTGCCGCAACATGGTCAATTTCAAGGCGAGTGCCTACTGTGCCCTGTCCCTCCTCAAGCTGTTCCTGCACCGAGAGCATTGCCGTTTTTTCCATAAGAGCAATCATTGCGGGAGTTGCAAAAACCTCCAGTCCGCCGCTGCCCATTGCCTTGGCGGAAAGCTCCATTGTTACCCTTAAATCCTGTCTGCCTTTTATTCCTGTTTCTAACATAGTTATCTCCTTATTTCAAAAGTCCTGAGATTTCTGTTTCGCTTATATGGGGGAGAATTTCCCTTGCCCTTTCAAAAAGCCTTTTGTAGGAATCCGCAGGCTCTTCCTTATAGGCATTGTTCACATATTCCTGCCCGAAAAGCGCTTCGGGAGTGCAGAAATTCGCCACCGCCCAGCCGTATGGCTCGCCTGCCTTGTTAAGCTTTCGTGAGGTTTTTCTGAAAACAAGGTAGCATTGCATCTGTAAGCTTGTCATAACGCCCTCGAAGCCCTTTTCGCCGCCCTTGCCAAAGCCTGCCTGCCCCTTTATTATGTACGAGGGAATAACATTGTCCGTATCAAGGAATAAGTCCATTATCAGCTTTTCCTTGTGCTTAGCAAGTCCCTCGTCCCACCTTGCGTCAAAGTCATAACCGTCACGGCGGTAATTCAGCAATGCTCCAAACCATTCCTTTGAAACGAAGGCGGCATTTTTGCCGAAAAATTTACCGTAGGCAATTTCACCCTCCGCCGCAATCTGCTCACGCCATTCCCACGGGTCGTTTTCTTCACCCGAAAACCATGGCAGATTTCTTGTTGCCGCATTAAGGGAAAAGTCCTTTATTCTGCCGTCAAAAAGGGGCAAAAAGCCTGTTTCACGGATAAGCTCCTTTGCCTGTTCCATTGTTTTGATAGTTTTCAGCTTCATTGCTCCTCCCTGTTGATTTTATTTACGGTATAATTATAATACAAATTCGGGGGAAAATCAACACCATTTTTCAAAGAAAAAACGCATATTCATCCCAAAAACATTGACATTTTCTCCCGAATATGTTACAAATAATATATACGCTTTTCCACACAACTCAACAAAAAGGAAGTAAAAAAATGGCGTCAGAAATTACAACCATTCAGTGCTACGGCTCTGATTTAATAAAAAAAGTACTTGAGCAGGAGAAAACAAAGGCTTACAAAATCAAGCTGCTCAGCGGAAACCCAATTTCCTCTGTACTTACCTCTCCCCTGCTTGTTACCTTTGACGACCTTGAGGAATGCAGCCTTAAAACCAAGGTTAAAAACGGACTTTTAATTGAATGCAGCAAAAAGACCCTTGACGTAATCGAGGAAACCGAAGCAGAATATCTGATGATTGATTTATTGAACGAGGTCAAGGACAGATATGTGCTTTCCGCAGGCACCGTCAAAGCCGAGTTTACCTACTGCGGAAACAAGGATTTTGAAAACGTTATTAAAAAGCTTTATCCCGACTGGACTTTGAGCACAAGGAAATGCTTTGAAATCCCAGACAATGAGCTTACTCAGATTTTTACCTTTGTCTGCAATTATTTCAAGAAAAGATTCAATCAGAGCAAAATTATTGTTGCGGAATGTTACCTGGGCGAGGAATACGTTGACAAGAACAAGACGGTGAAAAAATTCCCCGAAGCAATGAACATTCCGCAGATAAATGCGTATCTGAAAAAATGCTACGGAGCAATTCAGAAAGCAATGCCGCAATGCAAGTTTATAAAATTTCCCGCAGGTATCCGCAGCGAGCTTACCGCAGAGGGTACTGCAAGCCCAAAGCTGCTTGACAGCAGATACTACCGCTATGTGCTTAAAGCGATTGACATTGCTACAAACAATACCAACAATATTACCCTTGAAAAGCTGTATCAGGATATTATGGCGGAAATAAAGCCCGCCGCCGAAAAAAACAACAACGCATAAAAACATTCCGCTTGGGAAACCCCGAGCGGATTTTATTTCGGGGAAAAATGCTTTGGTAAAACCCGATTTATTGCCGTTTTCATTTTCCCGCAACCGAAAAAAGAGCCTTACCGAAAACGTCCGACAGAAAATTCACATAATCGCAGAAAAACTATTGTATTTTTTTGAATATCGTATTATAATGGGATTATTAAAAAAGCTAATCTGAAAGGAAAATAAATATGAACGTCTGGCACGATATTGAAAGCAGCAGAATTACTCCTCACGACTTTCTTGCTGTAATCGAAATTCCGAAAGGAAGCAAAAACAAGTACGAGCTTGACAAAAAGTCAGGTCTGCTCATTCTTGACAGAATACTTTACACCTCCACCCACTACCCTGCCAACTACGGTTTTATTCCCAAAACCCTCGCTGACGACGGTGATCCGCTTGACGTGCTTGTGCTCTGCAATGAGCCAATAAACCCCCTTGTGCTTGTTCAGTGCTACCCGATCGGCGTAATCAATATGATTGACAACGGTAATAATGACGAAAAAATCATTGCAATTCCTTTTGAGGACCCTACTTACAATTCATACAGAAGCATTGAAGCGCTGCCTCAGCATATTTTCAGCGAAATGCAGCATTTCTTCTCCGTTTACAAGCAGCTGGAAGGCAAAAATACAGCCGTAAACGAGGTTATGGGTCAGAAAAATGCGGTCGAAATTATCGAAAAGAGCATTGCCGCATACAAAGAATTTTTCGGAAGCGACGAGGAAAAACAGGATTGATTATACTTGCAAGCAAATCTCCACGCAGACGTGAGCTTATGGAAAGCGCAGGCTTCCAATTTGAAATTGTTCCTGCAACAAGAGAAGAAGTTGTTCCCCCCGATTTGCACGACGGACAGGTCGCTCAGGCTCTTGCCAAGCAAAAAGCGGAGGAAATATGGGAGAGCCACCCTGACGATACAATAGTTGCTGCTGACACTATCGTTGTATGCAGCAGCGAAATAATGGGCAAGCCCAAGGACGCAGCGGACGCAGTCCGTATGCTGAAAAAGCTGTCGGGCAATGTCCATACGGTTTTCACTGGCGTGTGCATTATCTCCCAAAATAAAAAAGTCAGCTTTTACGACGCAACCGAAGTGGAATTTTATCCCCTTTCCAATGACGAAATAGCCGATTATGTAGCGTCGGGAGAGCCTTTTGACAAGGCAGGTGCTTATGGAATTCAAGGCAAGGGCGCTGTTCTCATCAAGGGCATTAAGGGCGATTACTACAACGTAATGGGGCTTCCCATAGCCCGTGTTTACAGAGAAATAAAAAAAGTTTAAAAAATTTGCAAAAAAGTGTTGACAAATGCAAAACCTTGTGATATAATGATTAAGTCGCTGAGGGAGATAACCTAAAACCTCTCAAAGTGACTTATATATGGCGGCATAGCTCAGTTGGCTAGAGCACTTGGTTCATACCCAGGGTGTCGTTGGTTCGAATCCGACTGCCGCTACCATTTATAAACAGTGTACCGATTTCCTTGTCGACAGAAATTCAAAGCTGTTTATTTTTTATAATCCGTTTCAAGTGTACCATTCCAGTTGTTGAGTGTGCGGTTGCAAGGGCAATCAGTGCATAGACGGATTGACAAGGCCCGTTGGTCAAGCGGTTAAGACATCGCCCTTTCACGGCGGAATCATGGGTTCGATTCCCGTACGGGTCACCATAAGCATAGCTCACATTTGGCTTAACAAAGCCTTTT
>CAMDZU010000196.1 GCA_945910715.1 uncultured Clostridia bacterium | reverse complement strand
ACCTGAAAATCCTTATGCTTTCCAAGAGAGAGCTTACCCTCTGCAATTCCGCACTGGCACAGGGCGGCGTTGCGGCGGTAATGGACAAAAAGGACGATGATTTCTCTCTGCACATTAAGGATACCTTGATCGCAGGGGGCTATCAGAATGATATGGACAATCTGAAAATTCTGGTTGAACAGGGTCCCACGGACGTAAAAAATCTGCTTAAGTACGGCGTTGATTTCGACCGGAAGCCCGACGGCTCTATCGACCTTACCTTAGAGGGCGGACACTGCCGCCACAGAATAGCTCACCATAAGGACAGCACAGGCTATGAAATTGTTACCCGTCTTATAGAGGGAGTAAAAAAGCTGGAGAACGTTACAATCGTTGAAAATTCTCATCTTCTGGGACTGAAAAAGGAAAATGACAATTTCCTCTGCGACGTGCTCCACAACAATCAACATAACTATTATACTACAAAAGCAGTCATTCTTGCAACAGGTGGAATAGGCAGAGTTTACGATTTTACAACAAATTCCGCTATTGCAACAGGTGACGGCATACAATTTGCCTACAATTTAGGGGCTGAGATAAAGCATTTAAGCTATGTTCAGTTCCACCCCACAGCCTTTGCCGACAAGGAAAACAGGGAGTGCTTTCTTGTTTCCGAGGCGGTAAGAGGAGAGGGGGCATATCTGCTCAACGGCAACAAGGAGCGGTTTATGCACAAATACGAGCCCGAGCGCAAGGAGCTTGCTCCCCGTGACGTGGTTTCAAAGTGCATGATGGAAGAGGCAAAGGCAATAGGCAGCAACGACTTTTACCTTGATATTTCCTACAAGGACCCCGAATTTATCAAGAACAGATTCCCAATGATTTACAAGAGGGTGCTTGAAAAGGGCTACGATATGACCAAAGAGCCAATCCCCATTTACCCCTGTCAGCACTATTTAATGGGCGGCATTGCGGTAAACGGCTACGGTGCTACCACTATAAAGGGTCTTTATGCGGCAGGAGAATGTGCTCACACGGGAGTACACGGCAACAACAGGCTTGCCAGCAACTCGCTGCTTGAAGCGCTGGTTTTCTCCCGTCTTATTGCGGAAAACATAAACGAAACTACCCCAGCCGACGGAGATTACAAGCCTGTTGAGATTGACTACCCCTCACCCGAGGGCGAGCCGCTGCCTACGGGTATCAGAACGGAAATCCGCCACATTATGCAGAAGTCCTTCTTCGTTGTTCCGAATTACGAGGAGGCGGCAAAGGGCATTGTAAGAATAACCGAAATAAAAAATCAGCTTGACAATACACATTATGCGGTTACTCCCGATTATATCGAGGCAAAATCCCTTGCCACGGTGGCATATATTATTCTTTCAGAGGTTGTTGAAAGAGGCAAAAAGGAAGGTATTATCAAATGAAGCTTATGCAGTTCTATGTTGACGATTTAATCAAAACCGCATTAACAGAGGATATAAACTATATTGACAGCACAACGGATCTGCTCATTGACGAAAAGGACGTCAGCGAGGCATATTTCGTTGCAAAGGCAACGGGAGTTATTGCAGGACTGGACGTTGCTCTCCGTGTATTTGAGCTGCTTGACGGTGAAATTGAGGTTGTACGTCACTTCAAGGACGGTGACGAGGTAAAGAACGGCGATATTATCGCTGAGTTCAGGGGTCATACCTGCGCAATGCTCAAGGGCGAAAGAACAGCCCTTAATCTGCTCCAGCACATGAGCGGAATTGCCACCTACACAAACAAGTGCGTAAAGCTTGTTGAGGGCACTAACGCAAGCATTGCAGACACAAGAAAGACCCTGCCCGGACTTCGTCCGCTTCAGAAATATTCCGTTGTGGCAGGCGGAGGAAGAAATCACCGCTATAACTTAACCGACGCGGCAATGCTCAAGGATAATCACATTGACGCTTACGGCGGAATTACGGCGGCGGTAACCGAACTCAGAAAAAAAGCAGGTCACATGCTCCAGATTGAGGTTGAAACACGCAATCTTGACGAGGTGCAGGAGGCCCTTGAAGTAGGCGCAAACGTGATTATGCTGGACAATATGGACTGCAAAACCATGAAAGCGGCGGTTGAAATGACCGCAGGCAAGGCAAAGCTTGAAGCGAGCGGCAATGTTACATTGGAGAATATAAGGGAAATTGCCGAAACAGGCGTTGATATAATCAGCCTTGGCGCTCTTACTCACAGCGTTACGGCATTTGATATTTCAATGAAGTGGAAAAAATAAACAAAACTCCGCAGCCATAAGGCGTATAGTCATATAGAATATTACAAAGCCACTTTTGATATTGTGTCAAAAGTGGCTTTGTGTTGCTTATGGCGTTGACTTTATACGGGAAACTTGTTATAATCAACTCAACGATAAATAAGAATTTGAAGAGGTAATAAATATGGAAAAATATCGTTATGTTATACAAAGCGGAAGTTGAAGGAGGAATATTCAAATGTCTAAAAAGGAACCGGAATCCAAAAAAGTATTCGCTATTTTGGCATTGCCAATTTGCCTGTCATTAGGTATTATCATTGGCTTGATGCTTGGTGCAGTAGCAGGCAATATTTCAATGGGTATTTGCTTTGGAATGATGGGCGGTGCTGTTGTTGGAATGATTGCTTTTGGTTTATTATATCTGATTTTTGATAAAAAAGATAAATAAATCCTGATTTATCCCCTACAAATTCCAATTTATCTGTCAGATATTAAAATAACCCGTGAAGAAATTCTTCACGGGTTATACTTCTTTGTACACTGACAGCTTAAACTGCGGAGTTTTTTCAGCATATCGGATAGTTATTCCTTAACCAGCGGTACCCATATCTCGCTGTAATTGGGGTCAGGGGTGTAAAACTCAAAATTGTAGTTTCCCCCAAGCTTATAGCCCTTCAGATTAGGCAACCAATCGCTCCACACCTGCGTATTCACGTACTGAAGCGATTTCGGCAGTGCGCCGCCGCAAGGGAATACAGCCCACAAGCCGCCCTCAATGCTCTTTGTTACGCAGCCCTCAGGGATTTCCTCCCATGGCTTGTAAACGTCTGCGATAAGATAATCGAAATTCTTTCCGTTCACGTCAACGCATAAGCCGAACATTCCGCAAAGTCCCTTTTTGTCGCCGTTCATAAATTCTTCCCAGAACTTTGGTATTTCCGAATACGAGGTTTCGCAGTTAAAGGGTCTTGATATACCCACAACTGTAAATGCAGCTTTTTCTACGATTTTGTACTCTAACATATTTCCGCCCTCCAATGATAATCTGATTCTTAACGGCGCATAGGACTTTATCCTTGCACCGCTTTCCTTTGCAGCCGACGGGGTAATGCCGTGAAACTTCGTGAAAGCCTTTGCAAAGCTGTCTGCGGACTCATAACCGTACTTCAAGGCGACGTCCATAACCTTTGCGTTTCCTGCGGAAAGCTCCTGCGCCGCACAGGCAAGACGGCGGTTTCGTATGTATTCCCCTGCCGTTATGCCGCAAAGCACATGGAATAGCTTCTGAAAATAGAAGGGCGACAAATAGGCTCTTGCCGCAATGTCCTCTATTTTCAGGTCATCTGCAAGGTTATCCTCGATATAGCTTAATGCGTCCCTTATTCCATCTGAAAGACTGTTCATTTCTGCACTCCCTTTCTGCTGTGTTTTCATTGTAGCATACATTGCTGAAAAATGCACGACTTTTTATGCTTTATGGTGACGGATTATTTTTTGAGAGGTGTAACCGTTTGGGCGGCTGGGTTGTCTTATAATACTAATTCCGTCAAAACCTATGGTTTTGACGGAATTAGTATTGAACGGCTTTCCTGCGGCTTTG
>CAMDZU010000195.1 GCA_945910715.1 uncultured Clostridia bacterium | reverse complement strand
AAGGACGAGAAGTTATTTACCAAGAAAAGCCACAATAAATTTGAAAAGTAAAATAAGGCGAAAATTTAAGTAAATAATTCTCAAAAACCTATTGCATTTCCGTTTTGATTGGTATATAATAGGAATATGACATCTTATCTGAAAGGAAATTGATTATGCCAACCATTGAAGAATTCAACAAGCGTGTACAGCTTGAAACGGAAAAGTACGAAAAGCTTATCACACGAAGGAATAAGAAAACAGAAGATTACAACGGCATTTACGACCGCTACGAATACCCTGTGCTGACTGCCGCACACGCTCCCCTTATCTGGAGATATGATTTCAACTACGAAACAAACCCTTACTTTATGGAGCGCCTTGGGGTAAACGCTGCTCTTAATTCAGGCGCAATCGAGCTTAACGGCAAATTCTATCTGGTAGTGCGTGTTGAGGGTAACGACAGAAAGTCATTTTTTGCAGTAGCCGAAAGCGACAACGGCATAGACAATTTCAGATTCTGGGATTATCCCGTACTTCTCCCCGACACAAATCCCGAGGAAACCAACGTTTACGATATGCGCCTTACAAAGCACGAGGATGGCTGGATTTACGGCGTTTTCTGCTCCGAAAGCAAGGATACTTCTTCAAGCGACCTTTCTGCCGCTAACGCACAGGCAGGAATTGTCCGCACAAAGGACTTAAAGACATGGGAAAGACTTCCTAACCTTAAATCAAAGTCACCCCAGCAGAGAAATGTTGTTCTTCACCCTGAATTTGTTGACGGAAAGTACGCTTTCTATACCCGCCCACAGGACGATTTTATTCAGACAGGCAGCGGCGGAGGAGTTTGCTTCGGACTTGTTGAGGATATTAACAACCCCGTTATCTGCACAGAGGAAAAGGTAATCAGCCCCAGAGTTTACCACACTCTTACCGAGGTAAAGAACGGTGCAGGCGCTGTTCCGATAAAGACTCCAAAGGGCTGGATTCACATTGCTCACGGCGTAAGAAATACAGCCGCAGGTCTGCGATATGTAATCTATGTTTTCGCAACTGACCTTAAAGACCCCTCAAAGCTTATTGCAAGTCCGTCGGGACTGTTTATTGCTCCTCACGGAAACGAGCGTGTAGGCGACGTTTCAAACGTCGTTTTCACTAACGGCGCTATTGCAAGAGAAAACGGCGATGTTTATATCTACTACGCTTCTTCCGATACAAGAATGCACGTTGCAACCACAACAATCGACAAGCTGATGGATTATACCTTTAACACTCCGTCAGACGCTCTCCGCTCCGTTGACTGCGTAAAGCAGAGATACGAACTTATCGAGAAGAATTTAAAGCACTTAGGCAAATAATTTCCAGCCCGGGAAGAAAACTTCCCGGGTTTTTGCATTTTTATCCTGTAATGGCACAAAAGGCAAGCAAAAGCAGAAAAAATCAGTTGACAAATGCTCCCCGATAGAATAATATCAGAGTAGAATAACTTTTTACGGAGTGGACTATGAACAACAGACAGCTTTGGAACGACGGCTGGCAGTTCGCCAGAACTGCCCCGAATACGGATATTTCACAGGTTGACAGCCTTGCTTTTGCAAGGGTGGATTTGCCTCACGACTGGCTGATTTACAACACCAAGGACCTTTACGAAAGCTCCTTTGGCTGGTACAGGAAAACCTTTGAGGTAACAGAAAGGGCAAGCCGCCGGATTTATTTCGAAGGGGTTTATCAGGACTGCACGGTTTATGTAAACCGCAGGGAATGCTTCAGCTGGAAATACGGCTATTCCTCCTTTGAAGCGGATATAACCGATTTTGTAAGGTCGGGGGAGAATGAAATAATCGTTCTTGTGCGCCATTTAAGCCCAAATTCAAGGTGGTATTCGGGCGCAGGAATATACAGAAGCGTGTGGCTTTATGAAAATAACTCGGCATTTATTGAAACGGACAGTCTTTATTTTTCCGCAAAAAGGCAGAGCGGCGGCTGGGAATGTAACCTTTCCTGCGAAATTGTGAACAGTACCGACTGCGTTTTGAGGCTTTACCTTGATGATAAGCTTTGCTGTGAAATTCCCGTTGAAAACAGCAATGCTGTTTCCCATAGCTTTAACGTAACGGACGTTGAGGAATGGAGCACCGAAAAGCCTGCATTATACAGCTTAAAGGCAATGCTTGTAAAAGACGGTATTGCTATTGACGAAAAGCAATGCGCTGTGGGCTTCAGAGAAATAGTCTTTGACAAGGACAAGGGCTTTTTCCTTAACGGAAAGCATATAAAGCTTCACGGCGTTTGTCTGCACCATGACCTTGGCTGTCTTGGAGCGGCGGTAAACCGTGACGAAATCAAGCGCCGTCTGCTTGTAATGAAGGAAATGGGAGTAAATGCAGTCCGCACTTCCCACAATATGCCTGCTGTGGAGCTTATGGAGCTGTGCGATGAGCTGGGAATACTGGTGGACAGCGAGGCTTTTGACATCTGGGAGCGTTCGAAAACCGCCTACGACTATTCTAATCATTTTGATGAATGGTACAAAAAGGACGTAAAGTCGTGGGTTTGCCGTGACAGAAATCACCCCTCAATTATTATGTGGAGCATTGGCAACGAGATTTACGATACACACGTTTCTGAGCGTGGCTACGAGGTAACAAAAATGCTTGCTGACGAGGTAAGAAAGTACGACCCACGGAAAAACGGTTTTGTTACCTTTGGCTCAAATTATCTTGAATGGGACAATACGCAGAAATGCGCTGAATTGCTTGACGTTGTGGGATATAACTACGGCGACAGGCTTTATGAAAGTCACAGCAAAAAATACGGCTGGAAAATTTACGGCAGCGAAACAACGGCAGGCGTAAAAAGCCGTGGCGTTTATCATTTCCCCTATTCCGCTGTATATCTTACCCACGATGATAAGCAATGCTCCTCCCTTGGCAACTGCCGTGGAGGAAACGGCGCTGAAACCGCCTGGGATGTGCTGAAAAAGGACCTTGATACCGACCTTTGCGCAGGTATGTTTATCTGGACGGGAATTGACTACATAGGCGAGCCAACCCCATATTTTACCAAAAACTCCTATTACGGACAGGCTGATACTGCCTGCATAAAGAAGGACAGCTTTTATCTGTATCAGGCAGCGTGGACGGACAAGCCTGTGCTTCATCTGCTGCCATATTGGGATTTCAACGAGGGACAGCTTATTGATATATGCGCCTACACAAATCTTGATGAGGCGGAGCTGTTTGTAAACGGCAAATCCTACGGAGCGAAAAAGGCTGAAAAGTGGCAGATACGCTGGACTGCGGAGTATCACAAGGGCAAAATAAGAGTTGTGGGAACAACAAAATCGGGCGAAATACTTGAAGATATTCACCGCTCCTTTGGTGACAGTGCGGCAATTGTCCTTGAATGTGATCGAAAGGCTGTTCCTGCGGACGGAAAGTCAATTGCGGCTGTGGAAATTTCTACTGTGGATAAGGACGGAAACCCTGTTGAAAATGCCCGTGACCGTATAAACATCACCGTAACGGGCGGCAGACTGCTTGGTATGGATAACGGCGACAGCACCGATACAGACGGCTACAAGAGCAGCTCAAGAAAGCTGTTTTCAGGCAAGGCTGCGGCATATATCGGCTCGACGGACAAGTGCGGCCACATTGTTGTAAGAGCGGAGGCAATAGGTCTTAAACCTGCGGAAATTGTAATCAGTGCGGAAAAAGCGGAGGTTATTTCGGGAACAGCCTTTGATGAAAATATCACAGATTGCGGAATAATCAGGGAAGTACCCATGAGAAAAATCACTCTTAGCGGCAATGATAGCCGTAAGCTTACTCCCGAAAATCCCACCGCATTTATCAAGGCGGATA
>CAMDZU010000194.1 GCA_945910715.1 uncultured Clostridia bacterium | reverse complement strand
ATAATATATTTGCAGTGCTTATGCAAGCAATTTTGCACAAAAGTTTAGTTAATTGTACATTTCGGTATATTGTTTAATCTTTGTGCAAATGATATACTATTTTTACAGAGCAATGAAAAAAGTTGTGTAAATTCAACACGGCTTTTAATTTTATTTGATATTGCGAAAGGAAAAAATAATGAAAATTTCAAAGAGAATCCTTGCGTCTGTTTTAAGCCTTGCAGCGGTATTCAGCATGACTGCCTGCGGCGGCGACGGCGCAGCTGCTACAACAGAGCCAACCACCACCTCAAACACCCTTGACGACGACATCAACAATCCTGTTGACGTTTCTGACATTCTTGACAATCAGGGCGAAACCAAAGAGCTTGAAAACCCCAACCTTACATATTTCGGCTTCTACGATATGAGAGTTGCAGGCGATATCAAGCCCGGCGTTAAAATGTTTGAGGAAACCTACGGCGGTAAAATTGAGTATCAGCAGGTTGCTTGGAACGACCGTGTCGACAAGTTGCTTACACTTATCGTAAGCGACCAGTCACCTGACCTTGTTGACAAGGAGGACAATTCATTCCCTCACCTTATGAGCAAAATGGCATATACCGACTTAACGGACTATATCGACCTTTCAAAGCCCCAGTGGGCAGGCTATGAAACCCTTGTTGAGCAGTATGCTTACGGCGGAAAGCACTACTACTATCCATTTTCCGCTTCAGCGCTGAACAACTGCCTTATTTACAACAAGACCCTGTTCGACCAGTACGGACTTGACGATCCGCTGGATTTATACAATGCAAACGAATGGACATGGGATTCCTTCAAGCAGAAGATGATTGAGTTTATGGAGGCTGCAGGGGACAGCGCACTTGGCGGTATTTACGGCCTTGTAGGCAACGACATTATCCTTTCAACAGGCACTCCCTTAATCGGTACAGACGAAAACGGCAAGCTGGTTAACAATATGTCATCAGCAAGCGTTGAGCGTGCCGCAAACTTCCTTGAGCAGATCAGAAAAGAGGGTCTTGCGGTAAGAGGCGAGGGTATGTGGTCCAACGAGCACGAGCCTCTTGCAAGCGGCAAAGCAGCTTTCCTTGGTGTTGGTACATGGAAGCTCACCGACTTTATCAAGAGATACCCCGATTATGAATTCGGTATGGTTCCTTTCCCGAGAGATGAAAAGGCTGACGCTTACTACTACGGCTCATCAAACTTCGGTTACTTTGTTCCCGCAGGCTCAAAGAACGTTGAGGGTGCAGCAGCATTCATCGATATTATGCGTCTTTGCAAGACCGACCCCGAAATTGTTGCGGTTGTAAACGAAAGTATCATGAACGATAAGAAGTATTCTCAGGAGCAGTTTGACTTCCTTTCACAGTTTGAGCAGATCGAAAACTATGATATGGTTGTCAATATGGCTTATGGCTTCAACACCGAAACCTCAACCATCATTGACGACATGCTTATTAACGTAGCTTTTGCGCAGGGCGAGGACCAGCTTTCATGGGCTGCTCTCAGAACCTCCTACGAGGGCATTATTCAGGATACTCTCGACCAGTACAACGCTCTTATGGCTGAAGGCTGATAATCTTTCCTCAAAATAAACGCAGAGTTCACCTTGCTTGTGAGGTGGACTCTGTAATTATATTACATATTACATCAGGAGTTAAAATGAAATACACAAATCCCGTATTAAAAGGCTTTTATCCTGACCCCAGCGTATGCAGGGCGAATGGGAAATTCTATATGGTAAACAGCAGCTTTCAGTATTTCCCCGGAGTACCCCTTTTTGAAAGCGACAACCTTGTAAACTGGACTCAGATAGGCTATGTTCTCACAAGAAAAAATCAGGTTATGCTTGAGGGAATTAACAGCAGCGGCGGCGTTTTTGCTCCCACCATACGTTACAATAACGGACGCTTCTATATGGTGACAACCAACGATACCACACATCAGAACTTCTTTGTATATACGGACGATATTTACGGCGAATGGTCCGACCCTGTTTATGTTGACCAGGGTGGAATTGACCCGTCATTGTTCTTTGAGGACGGAAAAACCTATTTTATGAGCAACGGCACGGACGAAAACGGCAAAGGCGCTGTTATCCAGTGCGAAATCGACCCTGTAACCGGGGAAAAGCTGTCCCCGAGCCGAGCAATATGGAACGGCAGCGGCGGACGTTTTCTTGAAAGTCCTCACCTTTACAAAATAAAGGGAAAGTATTATCTTATGGCTGCGGAGGGCGGCACGGAATACGGCCACATGATAACCTACGCCGTTGCCGATTCGCCTTACGGAAAATTTGAGAATTATCCCCACAACCCCGTTTTAACCAACAGAAACAAGGCGCCATTTATAATTCAGGGCATAGGTCACGGCGACCTTATTGAGGATTACAACGGCAACCGGTTTATTTTAAGCCTTGGATTCCGTCAGCAGGGAATGTGGATGCCTTATCATAACCTTGGCAGAGAGGTTTTTTTGACCCCTGTTACCTTTGATGAAAAGGGCTGGTTTACTGCTGGAAATGACGGTACAACCGATGAAAGCTACGAGATAGAGGGAGATTTTTCTCAGACAGAGAAAAAAGAATACACCTTTGACAATACCGATTTCGGCATTGACTGGTGCTATCTGCGCCACCCTGATCCGGAGAATTACAGCCTTGGCAAAAAGGTAACTCTTACGGGCACGGACATGACCCTTGACCATGTGGCTTCGCCTACATTTATTGCTCTTCGTCAGCGTGATTTCTGCGGAGAAATGACTTGCACTGTGGAGCTTTACGAGGGTGAAGGGGGACTTACCGCTTATATGTGCGAAAACGAGCATTATGACGTTGCAATACGCAAAACGGAATCGGGCTTCGAGGTTATTTCAAAGCTGAATATCGGCGGAATAAAGCACATTCAGCAATCGGAAAAAATCAGCAGCAAAAAAGTCACACTGAAAATTCGCTTTAATAACTGGGGATACGAGCTTATTGCGGTTGACGGCGAAAGGGAAATTTCTCTCGGCTCAGGTCAGGCAAAGTACCTGTCAAGCGAGGTTTCGGGCGGCTTTACGGGAGTAATGCTGGGGCTTTACGCCGTAAAGGGCAAGGCGGAATTTTCCGATTTTGTTTGCAGATATGAATAAGGAAAGGTGATTTTATGAATACACTCAGAAAAGCAGCAAGTCTGTTTTTGTCGGCGGTAGTTATTGCTGTTTCCTTTACCGCCTGTACCCCAAGCGGTCCTCATTCCTCCAAAAACGGTTTAACCACCATTGACAACGGAGTAATGCGTAAGGATATGACCTCCGACCAATATGTTGTTGAAATGGGAATAGGCGAAAACCTTGGCAATACTATGGAGGCTTACTGGTCAAGCGAGTCCAATAAAACAAGCGGCGCAAGTCGGATTGGCTCGGACGCTCCCTCTGACTATGAGAAGTGCTGGGGCGCAGGAATAACCACACAGGAAGCCATTGACGGAATGAAAGCGGCAGGCTTTGACACAGTGCGTGTTCCAGTTTACTGGGGCAATATGATGGTTGACGACGGCACGTTTACCATAAATAACGATTATTTCAACCGTGTTGAGGAGATAATCAACTATTGCCGCAATGACGGGCTTTACGTTGTAATCAACGTTCACCACTATGATGAATTTCTTGTTAAGCATTTAAGCGAGGACGAAGCGGTGGAGGCGGCTAAAATCGTCTGGACGCAGATTGCGGAACGCTTTAAGGAATATTCCGACTATCTTATTTTCGAGGGCTACAATGAAAATTTAGGCACGGTAAGAGAGGGCGATAACTACACGGATGACGAGAAATTCGCTTACGTCAATCGTATGAATCAGACCTTT
>CAMDZU010000193.1 GCA_945910715.1 uncultured Clostridia bacterium | reverse complement strand
CACTTTGTTGAAGAATTAAGCGACAGGGAAACTCTTGTAAAGAAGGTTGAAATTGTTCCCCTCGAAGTTATCGTTAGAAACGTTGCTGCAGGCAGCTTTTCAAAGAAGCTTGGCGTTCCCGAGGGTACTCCGTTAAAGACTCCTACTCTGGAATTCAGCTACAAGAACGACGATTTAGGCGACCCCTTCATCAATGATTACTATGCGCTGGGTCTTGGACTTGCTACAAAGGAAGAAATTGCGGACATCACAAAGTACGCATTTATGGTAAACGACTTTATGGTAAAGTTCTTCAAGGGCATCAACGTTGACCTTATCGACTTCAAGATTGAATTCGGCCGTTTCCACGGAAAAATTCTTCTTGCAGACGAAATTTCACCCGACACCTGCCGCTTCTGGGACAGCACAACCCACGAAAAGCTGGACAAGGACAGATTCCGCAGAGATATGGGCAACGTAGAGGGCGCATATCAGGAAATGATGAAGAGAATTTTCGGCTGATAAATATAGAAACAGACATAGCATAGGAAAAGGGTATCCGGTTATAAGGCCGTTTCTGCAGGTTTGAAACGGCTCAGAAATTCCGCAGGAGATAATCCTGCGGTAAGAATCGGAGAATTATATGTTTGATAATTTACATGAGGAATGCGGCGTTTTCGGCATTTATACAAAAGAGCAGTCGGACGTTGCAAATTCGGCTTATTTCGCCCTCTACGCATTGCAGCACAGAGGGCAGGAAAGCTGCGGCATTGTTGTAAACGACCGCGGCGTGTTCAATTATCACAAGGGAATAGGTCTTGTCAACGAGGTGTTTAACGCCGAGGAGCTTTCAAAGCTTGGCAGAGGCAGAATTGCCATCGGTCATGTGCGCTACTCAACCACGGGAGGGCTTAATTCCCACAACACTCAGCCAATCGTAGTCCGCCATATAAAGGGACCCATGTCAATTGCTCACAACGGTAATCTTGTAAACGCTCTTGAGCTGCGGTCGGAATACGAGCTGAAAGGCGCAATATTCCATTCCACCAACGATACCGAGGTAATTTCTTACGCAATTACCGAGGCAAGACTTACGGCAGGATCTATTCAGAAAGCGGTTGAGCAGGCAATGTACAAAATCAAGGGAGCGTATTCCCTTGTGATTATGTCGCCCAAAAAGCTTATTGCCGCAAGAGATCCCAATGGCTTCCGTCCTCTTTGCATAGGCAAGCTTCCGAATGACGAGGGATATGCGGTTGCAAGCGAAACCTGCGCTCTTGACAGCATTTCGGCCACATTTGTCCGTGATATTGAGCCGGGGGAAATCGTTGTGATAGACGAAAACGGCATTGAAAGCATAAAGACCCATTGCGGCGGAAAAAGCACAATGTGCGTTTTTGAATATGTTTATTTTGCAAGGCCAGACAGCATTATCGAGGGGGCTTCCGTTCATGCCGCAAGAATAAGAGCAGGACGTTTCCTTGCTAAGGAACACCCTGTTGAAGCGGATATTGTTGTTGGAGTTCCCGACAGCGGACTTGACGCAGCACTGGGATTTTCAATGGAATCGGGAATACCCTACGGCGTGGGCTTTATCAAAAACCGCTACGTTGGCAGAACCTTCATTCAGCCCGCACAGGGTATGCGTGAAAACAGCGTTAAAATCAAGCTTAATCCAATTTCCGAGGTAGTAAAGGGAAAGCGTGTCGTTATGATTGACGACAGCATTGTAAGAGGCACTACAAGCGGACGAATTGTTAATCTTCTCCGTGAGGCAGGAGCAAAGGAAGTCCATGTGAGAATTTCCTCTCCGCCCTTCACAAATCCGTGCTTCTTCGGTACAGACATTGACAGCAGGGAACACCTTATCGCCTGCAAAATGTCAATCCCCGAAATATGCAAGCACATCAATGCGGACAGCCTCGGCTATCTCAGTGATGAGGGCGTGCTGAAAATTGCGGGAAATGCAAAATGCGGCTTCTGCTCGGGCTGCTTCACGGGAAAATATCCTATTGAAGTTCCCGAAGAAATGCCAAAGGATAAATTTGAGAGCAAGCTTGAGGAATAGGCAAAACCAATTGAGGAGCAATGCTCCGTGAAAGGATATACACATGAAGAACAGTTTTTCTGAAAGCTACAAGGCAGCAGGTGTTGACGTAACAGCCGGCTACAAAGGCGTTCAGCTTATGAAAAAGGACGTTGAAAGAACAAACATTCCCGGCGTACTGGACGGAATAGGCGGCTTCGGCGGACTTTTTCAGCTTGACCTTACGGGAATAAAGGAGCCTGTGCTTGTTTCGGGCACAGACGGCGTAGGCACAAAGCTGAAGCTTGCAATGCTTATGGATAAGCACGACACAATCGGTATAGACGCAGTTGCAATGTGCGTAAACGACATTATCTGCTGCGGTGCAAAGCCGTTATACTTCCTTGACTATATTGCAATAGGCAAGAACGTACCCGAAAAGGTTGCTGAAATCGTAAAGGGCGTTGCAGACGGCTGCGTTATGGCAGGCTGCGCTCTTATCGGCGGCGAAACTGCAGAGCACCCTGGCATGATGCCCGAGGACGATTATGATATTGCAGGCTACAGCACAGGCGTTGTTGACAAGAGCAAGATAATCGACAACACAAAAATGAAGGAGGGCGATGTAATTATCGGCCTTGCTTCAACAGGTGTTCATTCCAACGGCTTCTCCCTTGTAAGAAAGATTTTCGACATTACAACAAAGGAAGCCCTTGAAAAGGTTCTTCCCGACGGCAGAACCTTAGGCGAAACTCTGCTCACTCCTACACAGATCTATGTAAAGCCAATCCTTGACCTTATTTCAAAGACAGAGGTAAAGGCAATTTCCCATATCACAGGGGGCGGTTTCTATGAGAATGTTCCGCGCTCATTCCCCGAGGGCTATACTGCAAAAATCACAAAGTCAAGCTATGAAGTACCTTTTATCTTCAAGCACATGCAGGAGGTCGGCAACATTCCCGAGCGTGATATGTACAATACCTTTAATATGGGTATCGGTATGACCGTTGTTGTTGACAAGGATTTTGCAAATGAAGCGGTTGAGCTTATGAAGGGCTACGGTATTCCCGCTTACTGCATAGGTGAGGTTGTCAAGGGCGACGAGGGAATAATTCTGCTGTAAGCAAATACAGCTGGGCTGAGGAAAATGGGAGGTGAATATTCGCTTTCCATTTTTCTTTACAAAAGGAGTTTTTATGAAAAATATTGTTGTTCTGGTTTCAGGAGGCGGCACTAATCTGCAGGCGCTTATTGACGCTGAAAAAACAACAGGTCTGGGCGGCGGAAAAATAACCTGCGTTATTTCCTCAAAGCCCGACGCCTATGCGCTGACAAGAGCAAAGGAAAACGGAATCAAGGGCGTTGTTGTAAACCGCAAGGAATATGCGGACGTTGCCTCTTACAGCAAGGCTATCCTTGACGCAATAAACGAGGAAAAGGCTGACTTGGTTGTTTATGCAGGCTTTATGACCATACTTGATGAAACCGTGTGCAATGCCTACAAATACAAGATGATGAACGTTCACCCTGCGCTTATTCCAAGCTTTTGCGGAAAGGGCTTTTACGGACTTCACGTTCACGAAGCGGCTCTTGCAAAGGGTGTAAAGCTTTCGGGGGCAACGGTGCATTTTGTAACCGAGGAATGCGATGGCGGCCCGATAATAATTCAGAAAGCTGTTGAAGTTAAAAACGGCGATACTCCCGAAACCTTACAGCGCAGAATTATGGAACAGGCGGAGTGGAAAATTCTCCCCAAGGCTGTTACATTGTTTTGCGAGGGAAAAATAACTGTTGAAAACGGCAAGGCAATTGTAAGGGAATAGGAGCGTGTTTTGAACGAGGGATTATT
>CAMDZU010000192.1 GCA_945910715.1 uncultured Clostridia bacterium | reverse complement strand
GCCTTATTCCGCAAAGCTGCTGCTTGGCGGCGGAGCGGACGTTATAACCACGGGCAACCATTGCTTCAAGCGCAGGGAAATGACGCCTTTTTACGACGAAAGCGACGTTGTAATCCGTCCTGCAAATTTAGGTGATGACATTGCAGGCAGGGGAGCCTGCCGCCTTGATTTCGGAAAGTTCAGCCTTGCGGTAGTCAATCTTATCGGCACGTCCTATATGCAGCCTGCCGACAATCCCTTCAAGTGCGTTGAAAAAGTCCTTGATGGAATCGACACCAAAAACATTATTGTGGATTTTCACGCTGAAGCAACCGCCGAAAAGAAGGCTATGGGCTATTTCCTTGCAGGAAGGGTAAGCGCCGTTCTGGGCACTCATACCCACGTTCAGACGGCGGACGAAACCATAATTGACGGTCATACGGGCTACATTACCGACGTGGGAATGACGGGAGTTCACGAAAGCGTGCTTGGTATTGACAAGGACGTTATCATTCAGCGGCTGACAACATATTTTCCCCAGAAGCACGTTTACGCCGAGGGAAATCCTCGTATAAACGGCGTGGTACTGGATATTGACAGCGCAAGCGGTCGCTGTTTATCAATAATAAGAATAAATTAAAGAAAGAAGGTCAATCAAATGGAAATCGTTAAGGTATCGGCAAAATCCGTTCCCAAATCGGTAGCAGGCGCAATTTCCGCAATTCTCCGCTCGGGCGAAAAGGCGGAGGTGCAGGCAATAGGCGCTGGGGCTGCAAATCAGGCTGTAAAGGCAATTGCCATTGCAAGGGTTTATCTTGAAGATGAAAAGATTGACCTTGTATGTATTCCCGCCTTTACAGAGGTTGAAATCAACGGCGAGGAAAGGACGGCAATACAGTTTACGGTAGAAAAAAGGTAATTGACATCTAACGAAAAAAATTGTATAATAAAGTAAATAATTGTGTGGGGTGACTTATGAAAAAGAAGGTAATATCCATAATTGCCGCATTGGCGCTTGTTATAACTGCGTTCTGTGTGGGCATAACAGCATTTGACGGCAACGACTACGATTACGGCGGCTCCGACTGGGGCGGCTCGGACTATGATTCCGACTGGGGAAGCAGCTCCAGTACATATTATTACAGCGACAGCGGCAGCGACGGTGGTGGCGGCGGTATCAGCGTTGTAGCAATTATAATTGTTGTTATAATTATTGTTTTCATTATTTTAGTCGCAAGTCAAACCAAGCCTTCCGGCGGCGGTAGCGGCGCAGGAACAGGAGGCACAGTCCGCTCGGGTCAGGGCGGAGGACAGGGCAGAAACGTTAATCTCCCCGACAGAACTGCACAGATTGAGGAGATTATCAAGGCTTACGACCCCAACTTTACCGCAAGCGACTTTGAAACCTTTGCAAAGCAGGTTTATATGGACATTGAGGACGCTTGGTGCAAGCGTGACTTAACTCCCGTAAGACCCGTTATGCACGACAATCTTTACAATACCACCAAAAAGCAGGTTCAGTCCAAGATTGATCAGGGTGTAATTTACCACTACGAAAGCATTGCAATCAACACCGCATATCTCACAAGCTTTGCCAAGGACGCACAGTTCGAGTACCTTACAATGTACCTCAACGCCCGTATGATAGACTATCAGACGGACGAAAAGACAGGCAACATTATCCGCGGCGACAGAAATACACGCTGGGATATGCGCTACAAGATGAAGTTTATGCGTTCCGTAGGCGTTCTTACCAATGATGAAAGCGGTAAGCTGAACGGCAACAACTGCCCCAACTGCGGCGCTCCTCTTGAAATTACTTCATCGGGTCACTGCCAGTACTGCGGCTCCGAGGTAACCACAGGCAAGTACAGCTGGGTACTCAGCGACTTCACTACAATCAGAAACGACACGGTTGACGAGGGCATCAAGCTTCCGCCTCAGGAAAATAAGCAGTAATGGAAGGCTTGATTATCGTACTTGGCTTAATTCTTGCTATTATTATTACGGTGGTGATAATAGTGCTTGTGATTAAGTCCAAGCTTGAGCGTTTAACAAGGTCAACTCTCAATATGGGACTTGGCGAAACCGCAAATATGCTGATGAAGGGCATAAAGGAGGAGGCAACTCTCCCTAAGTCTATCAGCAATATGACTGCGGTTTACAAGCCCCAGATAGAGCGTGATTTTCCGCAGCTTGGCTATGCGGCAATGCAGACAATGGCTGAAAACGCTTTGCTCAGCGTGTTCAACGCTCTTGAATCAGGGGACGTGGATAAGCTTACCAATGCTTCTTCAAAGCTGTCCGACTTTGTTCAGAACAGGATTGATGATTTTGCTGGCAAGGAAACAAAGGTTTTCTTCGACAGCGTGAAAATTCACAAGTCGGGAATTTCCTCCTACAAAAAGACGGATACCACAGCTGAAGCGGTTTTTGAGATTTCCCTTGAATACCTTTTCTACACGGTAAGCGGCTCGGGAAAGGTTGAATCAGGCTCAAAGGAAACCCTGCAGCAGGCTGTATATCAGCTTGTGCTGTCCTACGACCAGCAGGAATATCTGAACACTACCAACATAGTTTTTTCAAGCAACTGCCCCAACTGCGGCGCTCCCGTTTCCGCAATTGGCAAAAACAAGCAATGCCCCTACTGCGGCAGCGGACTTACGGAAATTGCCGACCGTATCTGGCTTGCAAACAGTTATAAACTTATAAAATAATTTTGAAAGGAAATATTTATCATGGGACTTATTAAAGCAGCAATCGGTTCACTCAGCGGTACTCTTGGCGATACCTGGAAGGAAGCCATTCATTGCGAAACGATGAACAACACTGTTATCCTCCGCAACGGTACAAAGATGCACGACGGCTCAAACCGTTCCAGCAACACCAAGGGCTCCGATAACGTAATCAGCAACGGCTCAGCCATTATGGTTGAGGAAAACACCTGTATGCTTACTATCGACAACGGCAAAATCACAAACGTTGTTACCGAGCCGGGCAGATATATTCTTGACAACTCCTCTGCACCCTCTATTTTTGCAGGACAGATCAAGGATTCCGCAAAGGATCTGATTTCACGCTTCACCTTCGGCGGTACTCCCTCTGTTGAACAGCGTGTTGTTTATATCAACCTCCAGAAGCTCCCCGGAATTCCTTTCGGTACAGGCGCTCCAATGCCATACTTTGACCCAAGATACAATACGACCGTTGATCTGCGTTTCTACGGTACATTTGAAATTCAGATTACCGACGCTGAAATGGCTGTAAAGTTCTATCAGGAAGTTGCAAGCAAGGGCGTAAACGCAGGGGATATGCTGGTTAAGGATATTTTCAAGACTGAGCAGTACAGAAACGAGTTTATGCAGTATATGCTTGAGGCTCTCAACGGCTTATCAAATGCAGGAATCAGCTACAATCAGATTTCAAGCCAGCTTTCCGCTCTCACAAACAATGTCCGTGAGGCAACAAGAAACAACTGGATGGAACGTGGTTTCACAATTACGAGTGTTGGTATGGGCGGTCCTGTTACACTTTCCGAGGAAAGCAAGGAGCTGCTTAAGGATAGACTTAAGGCTGATACAATGCTGGGCGCTGACGTTCAGAAGGCTATGATGACAGGCTCTATTGCTCGTGGTATCGAAGCAGCCGGCGCAAATGAAAACGGCGCTATTATGGGCTTTATGGGAATGAATATGGCAATGAACGCAGGCGGCAACATTTTGGGTCAGATGCCAAGCGTACAGCCTGCCGCTCCCGCTGCCGACCCCAACGCATGGAAGTGCAGCTGCGGTACAACTAACACAGGCGCATTCTGTTCAGGCTGCGGCTCAAAGAAGCCCGAAGCGTGGGTTTGCTCCTGCGGCGCACGCAACACAGGCAAGTTCTGCGCTAACTGCGGCTCAAGTAAGG
>CAMDZU010000191.1 GCA_945910715.1 uncultured Clostridia bacterium | reverse complement strand
ACCCGTCGGACCGAGAAAGATAAAGGAGCCGATTGGTCTTTGGGGATTTTTCAGTCCCGCCCTGCCTCGGCGGATTGCCCTTGCCACCGCTTTTACAGCCTCCTCCTGTCCGATTACCTTTTCCGAAAGCTCCTTTTCGAGGTTAATCAGCCTTCCCGATTCGTCCGAGGACATTCTGCTTAAGGGAATCCCCGTCCATTGGGATGCGGTCAGCGCAACATCCTCCGCATTGACCTCCCCTGTTACATTGCCCCCTCGTGAAAGTCGATAGCCGTTTATCACCTCGTTAAGCCGCTTTTCCTTATCACGGAGCTTTGCCGCAAGCTCAAAGTTTCTTGCATTTATAGCCTCTGCTTTGCGGGAATTTATCTGTTTCATAAGATTTTCGGCTTCTTCAAGCTGCGGCGGCATTGCAAAAGCCTTTATCCTCACTCTTGACGCCGTTTCGTCAATAAGGTCTATTGCCTTGTCGGGCAGACAGCGGTCGGTTATATAACGTGATGACAGACCCACCGCCGCATTTATGGCTTCATCGCTGATGGTAACATTGTGGTGCTTTTCGTATTTTTCACGAAGTCCGAAAAGAATGTCAAGTGCCGCCTGCTCGGTAGGCTCGTTTACGGTGATTGGCTGAAATCGACGCTCAAGGGCGCTGTCTTTTTCAATGAATTTGCGGTATTCCTCAACAGTGGTTGCACCGATAAGCTGGATTTCCCCTCTTGCAAGAGCAGGCTTTAAAATATTGGCTGCGTCAATTGCGCCCTCGGCTGCTCCTGCACCTATAATGGAGTGAAGCTCGTCAATAAACAGGATAATGCTGCCGTCGGACTTTACCTCGTCAAGGACAGCCTTTATGCGCTCCTCAAAGTCACCTCTGTACTTTGCCCCTGCAAGCATTGAGGTAAGGTCTATCATAAAAATATGCTTTCCGCTCATTTCCTCGGGCACTGCTCCTGCCGCAATTTTAAGCGCCAGTCCCTCCACAACCGCCGTTTTTCCAACGCCGCTTTCGCCAATAAGACAAGGGTTGTTTTTTCGCCTGCGGAGCAGCACTTCAATTTCACGCTCTATTTCCTTTTCCCTGCAAAGCACAGGGTCGATAAGTCCCTTTGACGCCATTTCCGTAAGGTCACGTCCATATTTGAAAAGCACCGACTTTTTGTCAAGCTGGCGGATATTGTTCTCCTGCCGCAGCTTGTTTTCGTTGCCTGCGCCGCAATCCCTGCTAAGCTGATTCAGATTTACTCCAAGCTCCTTAAGGATAATAGTGCCATAGCAGTCTGAATCCTTTAGTATGGCCTTTAAAATATGCTCCGTACCAACTAAGCTGTGGTTAAAGGCTCTTGCCTCGGAAAGACTGCTTTCGAGTATTCGCTTGCTTCGGGGAGTAAAATCCGCAAGAGTAAGGGAGGTGGGAATACCTCTCCCGATAATAAGCTCGATTTTCCTTCTTACCTTATCAAGCGTAACCCCTTGTCTGCCCAAGGCAAGCCACGCAACTCCCTTTTCCTCCCCAAGAAGTCCGCACAGTATATGCTCGCTGCCCACATAGGTGTGACCAAGCTCCATTGCCGATTTTAAGGCAAGATTAAGAGAATTGTTGGCCTTCTCGGTAAAACCGCTGAATTCTATCATAGTGTAAACATTCCTTTCCAAGAAAATCTTCTCATTTCTGTAACACAATTTTACCAATTACATATATTATATTATGAAACGTTTCATTTAATCTTAATCACCTGTCAAGGAGGAACATATTATGTTTGGTTGTGGCAATAACTGTGGTTCAAACAACTGCTGCTGGATTATCATCTTAATCCTTTTATTCTGCTTCTGCGGTAACGGCGGCGGATGCGGCAACGACTGCGGCTGTGACAACAAGTGCGGCTGCTGCTGATTTCCACATCAGAACGGGGGCAAATGTCCCCGCATAGCAAAAGACGGGATTTGCGCTGTGCAGATCCCGTCCTTTTTGGCTTTGTTGTGCATTTTTTCTAATACAAACGACAAACTAAACCTTATTATTATTAAAAAAATCTCTATTATTAAGACAAAAAATGGTGTATAATATAATTTTGTTAAATAATGCTGTTTTATAAAGAAATGAGGAATTTTTTTGATTAGAAACGATTTAAGAAATATTGCAATCATCGCCCACGTTGACCACGGCAAAACAACTCTTGTTGACGAAATGCTTAAGCAGGGCGGCGCTTTCCGTGAAAACCAGGAGGTTGAGGACCGTGTTATGGACAGCAACGCTCTTGAAAGAGAGCGCGGAATAACTATCCTTGCAAAAAATGCCGCCGTTGAATACAAGGGCGTAAAAATCAATATTGTTGATACTCCCGGCCACGCCGATTTTTCGGGCGAGGTTGAGCGTATTTTAAAAATGGTAAACGGCGTTCTGCTGCTGGTTGACGCATTCGAGGGTACAATGCCCCAGACCCGTTTCGTACTTCAGAAAGCCCTTGAATTGGGACACAAGATAATCGTTGTGGTAAACAAAACCGACCGTCCCGACGCACGTCCCCACGAGGTTGTGGACGAGGTGCTGGAGCTGCTCCTGGACCTTGACGCAACGGAAGAACAGCTTGAAAGCCCCGTTGTGTTCTGCTCGGGCAGAAACGGCACTGCAAGCTACTCCCCCGATTCTCAGGGTGAAAACTTCATTCCCCTTTTCGAAAAGATACTTGAACATATACCTGCACCCGAGGGTGACGAAAACGGCGATTTGCAGGTGCTTGTTTCGTCAATCGACTATAACGACTACGTTGGACGTATTGCAATCGGCCGTGTTGAACGTGGTGTTATCAAGCAGAATCAGGAGGTTATGGTCTGCGACTATCACGGCGGAATTACTCCTTTCAAGTCTAAAATCGTCAGCCTTTATCAGTTCAGCGGTATGAACAAAGTTCCCGTGCAGGAAGCTACAGTTGGCGACATTGTGTGCTTCTCAGGCATTGAGGGCGTTACAATCGGACAGACAATCTGCTCCACAAGCAACGTTGAGCCGCTGCCATTTGTAAAAATCGGCGAGCCGACGGTGGAAATGACTTTCTCAGTAAATACAAGCCCCCTTGCAGGCCGAGAGGGCAAGTTCGTTACTTCAAGACAGATTCGTGAGCGCTTGCAGCGTGAGCTTTTAAAGGACGTTTCACTTCGTGTAAAGGACAGCGACACAGCAGACGCATACGACGTTGCAGGCAGAGGCGAAATGCACCTTTCCATTCTCATTGAAACAATGCGCCGTGAGGGCTACGAGCTTTCAGTCAGCACTCCCCGTGTGCTTTACAAGGAAATTGACGGCGTAAAGTGCGAGCCTATGGAGCGCCTTGTTATTGACGTGCCAAACGATTACTTAGGCTCGGTTATGGAGAAAATCGGTATCCGCAAGGGCGAGCTTATTGAAATGCATCCAATCGGAAGCAGAACACGAGTTGAATTTTTAATCCCGTCAAGAGGGCTTTTCGGCTACAGAAGCCAGTTCCTTACAGACACTAAGGGCGAGGGCGTTCTGAACACTTTGTTCGAAGGCTACAAGCCTTATATGGGCGCCATTCCCACAAGAACAACAGGCTCTCTTGTTGCCTTCGAAACAGGCACTTCCTGCGCTTACGGCATTTTCAACGTTCAGGACAGAGGTCAAATGTTCATTGACGCAGGCGTTGAGGTTTATGAGGGAATGATTGTAGGCGTTTCTCCGAAACCCGGGGACATCAACGTAAATGTCTGCAAGAAAAAGCACCTTACAAATACCCGTGCAAGCGGCAGCGACGATGCACTCCGACTTGTTCCCTACAAGAGAATGAGCCTAGAGGAATCCCTTGAATTTATTTCGGACGACGAGCTTGTGGAGGTTACTCCCAAGAATATCCGTCTCAGAAAAAGGATACTCAACAA
>CAMDZU010000190.1 GCA_945910715.1 uncultured Clostridia bacterium | reverse complement strand
GCCGACCTCGAAGTAAAGGGTGATTACGTTTGACTTTGGCAGGTTGATAACCTCTTCCTTGCCTGTTGCAAGATCGTACTTTTTGCTTGCTTCATAGTCAGCCATGGCAATAACCTTTGCGCCTGCGATTTCCTTTGGATAATCTGTGCGCATATTTGTCATGATTTCCTGCATTTTAGCCATACCCGAAGCGCCCTCGAAAGCAAAGGTATCAAGCTTGTTGCAGTAAACGCCGTATTCAGCGTACATTCTCTTGCGTGCTTCAATAAGGGAAACGCCCTGTGCACGGTAGAAAGCCGCCATTTCGCAGATAAGCATTGAAGCAACAACTGCGTCCTTATCTCTTACATAGCTGCCTGCAAGGTAGCCGTAGCTTTCCTCAAAGCCGAAAATGTAGCGGTCTGCCTCGCCCTTTGCCTCTAAGAAGCCGATCTGCTCGCCGATAAACTTGAAGCCTGTAAGCACTTCGATAAGCTCAACATTGTACTTCTTGGCAATTGCTCTTGTAATGTCGGTTGTAACGATTGTCTTGACTGCAATAGGATTCTTTGGCATTGTGCCGAGAGCAGTTCTTTCCTTGCAGATATATTCAAGGAGAAGTGCGCCTACCTCGTTGCCTGTAAAGAGAGCGTAGCCGTCGCCGTCTGGAACTGCAATACCAACACGGTCGCAGTCGGGGTCGGTCGCAAGGAGCAGGTCCGGCTTTTCCTTATTGCAAAGCTCCAGACCAAGCTTTAAAGCCTCTCTGATTTCGGGGTTTGGATAGGGGCAGGTTGAGAAAGTACCGTCGGGCATTTCCTGCTCGGGTACGACTACAACGTTGTTGATTCCGATTTCCTTTAAAATGCGGCGAACGGGCTTGTTGCCTGTGCCGTTGAGAGGAGTGTAAACTACCTTTAAGCCTGCTGTTGCGCAAACGTCAGGGTGAAGGGACTGCTTCTTTACCTCTGCAATGTAGTCGTCGATTACCGACTGCCTGATATATTCGATTTTGCCCTCAGCCATTGCCTTGTCAAAGGGCATTGAAGAAATGCCTGTAAAAACGTCTATCTTTTCGATTTCGGCAAGAATAGCATCGGCAGCCTCGATTGTTACCTGACAGCCGTCGGAGCCGTAAACCTTATAGCCGTTGTACTTGGCAGGATTGTGGCTTGCGGTTACCATAACGCCTGCGTCGCACTTGTGGGCACGAACAGCGTAAGACAGCATCGGAGTTGGCATAAGCTCGTCATAGATATAAACCTTGATTCCGTTTGCAGCCATAACCTCTGCAACGGACTTTGCGAAATAATCGGACTTGATACGGCTGTCGTAGGAAACGGCAACGCTTGCGCCCTCGGGCTTCACTGCCTTGAGATATGCGGCAAGACCCTGTGTAGCCTTGCAGACCGTGTAGTAATTCATACGGTATGTACCTGCGCCGATAACGCCTCTCAGACCGCCTGTGCCGAATTCAAGCTCACGGTAGAAACGGTCGGAAATTTCCTCCTCGTTTCCCTCAATGCTCTTTAACTCTTCGATTAAGTCCTTGTCGGCTGTTGCCTTTTCAAGCCAAATCCGGTAAAGCTCTTTGATATTGTTCATAACATTTTTCCTTTCGCAGATTGTTTATTGGATTGTAATTATTATAGCATTTTTTTAAGTGAATTGCAATATTTAATTTAATATCTGTAAAATTTCAATAACAAGAATTGTTTTAAATTTTAACAAAATATGCACTTTACTCTGTAACATTACAGAAAGGGATAAATAAAAAAGTTAAACAGCCCGTTATAAGCTAATAAATTAACGCTTTTATTGATTTTGACATATTTCGGGGACATTTTTTATTTACAGCTTACATTGATTTTTTTCCTATTATATACTATAATTAAGAGGATAAACTCTTACAGGAGGCATTATGGAACAGAAAATTCTTATAGGCGGCGAAATGAACAGCGTCATTAACTTTGCAATGCAGCAAAACTATGTGCCTGTTTTCAGAAGCCTGCTTATTACCAATAAAACGGAAGAGCCCCTTGAAAACGTAACCTTGAAAATCACCTTTGAGCCTGAATTTGCTCACCCTTTTGAAACGGCAATTCCAAGGCTTATGCCCTCTGAGCCATGCGAGATTTCCCCTGTGAAAATCATTCTCAAAGCCGAATACCTTGCGTCCCTTACCGAAAAAATGACGGGAAGTGCGCTTATAGAGGCATTCTGCGGTGAAGAATGTATTTTCTCCCAAAGACAGGAAACGGAGCTGCTTGCCTACGACCAGTGGACGGGCAGTCTGATTATGCCCGAAATTATTTCCGCATTTGTTACGCCCAATCACCCGAAAATACAGGAGGTGATCGGCAAAGCCTCAATGTATCTGAACAAATGGTGCGGAAGTCCCTCCATAACAGGCTATCAGACAAGGAATCCCAACATTGTAAAGCAGCAGGCGGCGGCTGTTTATGCGGCTTTGCAGGAGCTTAACATTGCCTATTCAATGCCTCCTGCAAGCTATGAGCAGATAGGTCAGCGCCTGCGCCTGCCGGACGCAGTTATCGACCAGAAATGCGGAACTTGTATCGACCTTACGCTGCTTTTTGCCGCCTGCCTTGAACGAATGGGCATTAACCCGATTATTGTTTTCACAACGGGGCACGCCTTCGGCGGCTTCTGGCTGGAGGAGGAAACCTTTCCCGAATGCTTTGAGGACGACGTTTCAGCCTTAACCAAGCGCATTGCTCACGGAATAGACAAGCTGTGCCTTGTGGAATGCACCGATTTTACTGCAGGAAAGGCAACCGACTTCGACCATGCCGAAAAGCACGCCGCAGAAAGCCTTGAAAATCCGTCCCAGTTTGAAATGGCGGTTGACGTAATGCGGTGCAGAGGAAGCGGAATACGTCCAATTCCCTCACGGGTTTACGAAAACGGCAATTTCTCCGTTGTGGATTACGGAAAGCGTGACAAAAAGGAAATTACCGACGCTCCAAGCAAGGAAATAGATTTGACCCTCCACGGCACTTCAAGCGAAAGCAAGGAGGTTACAAAGCAGGAAATGTGGGAGCGGAAGCTGCTGGATTTAAGCCTTAGAAACAGCCTGCTGAATTTCCGCCCCACAAGCTCGGTTGTGCAGCTTATAACCGCCGATTTGAGCAAATTAGAGGACGAAATTTCACGGGGCGAGGACTTCAAAATTATGCCTGCCCCAACGGATTTTACCATTGCCCTTTCTGACAGCAGAATATACGAGATTGAAAACGAAAAGGACCTTATAACCACCATTGCCGAGTCGGAATTTAAAAGCAAAAGACTTCGCACATTCTTAAAAGAAACCGACCTTGAAAAAACGCTGAAAAAGCTGCACAGACAATCAAAGGTAAGCCTTGAGGAAAACGGCGCAAATACCCTTTACCTTGCTTTGGGCTTTCTGCGCTGGTTTGAAACGGATAAAAGCGAAAAGCCTCGCTTTGCACCTCTGGTGCTTATTCCAATCGATATTGTGAGAAAAATCCAGGATCGCTCCTATTCAATACGAATCCGTGACGAAGAAGCCCAGATGAACATTACTCTCCTTGAAATGCTGCGGCAGGATTTCGGAATTTCCATAAACGGGCTGAATCCTCTCCCACAGGACGAAAGCGGAGTTGACCTGCCCCTTGTTTTCAACACCGTAAGACAGGGTGTTATGTCCAAAAAGCACTGGGATATACTGGAATATGCCTTTATCGGACAATTTTCATTCAGCCAGTTCATTATGTGGAACGATATTCGCAACCGTTCCGACGATTTAAAGAAAAACAAGGTAGTTTCAAGCCTTATTTCGGGCAAAATGGAATGGGAGCCCTTGCAGCTGCAGATGAGCTCAAAGGAGCTTGACGAAAAGCTTGCGCCTATCAGTATGGCTATACCTACAAGCACCGATTCCTCCCAGCTTGCCGCAATT
>CAMDZU010000189.1 GCA_945910715.1 uncultured Clostridia bacterium | reverse complement strand
ATTATCGGTTATACGCTTGCGCCCTTGGCAACGTAAATCGGATAATCGATTGTACCGTTCATTGTACGGTAGCTGCCTGTTGTAACTTCCTTATCGGTAATGACGTAATTGATTTCAGCCTTGTCGCCGATAACAGTATCCTGCATTAAAATGCAGTTCTTAACGATTGCGCCCTTGCCTACCTTAACGCCTCTGAACAGAACAGAGTTTTCAACAACGCCCTCGATAATGCAGCCGTCGGCAATGAGAGAGTTTGTAACTCTTGAATCAAGACCGTACTTTGCAGGTGCGTCGTCACGAACCTTTGTGTAAATGGGGTTATCCCTGTCAAAGAGCAAATCACGCTTTTTCTTGTCCATAAGAGCCATATTTGAGCTGTAGTAGGACTTGATGCTGTCAACCTGCTCATAGTAGCCGTTGTACTTGTAGCCGCAGATTTTAAGGTCCTTGAGTCTGTGCTGTAAAATATCAACCTCAAAGCTGTACAGATTTCTGCTTGCACACTCCTTAACGATTGTAAGCAGGAAGTCACGCTTCATTACGTACATATTAAGGCTTACGTTTGTTTCGCCCTCGATTGTTTCGGGACGGATAACTACGTCGTAAACAAGACCTGCGTCGTTTACTCCAAGAACAACCTTTGTCTTGAGCTCTTCCTTTGTGAAGGTGTTCTTTGCATAAACTGCGGTAATATCTGCGCCGTTCTTCTCGTGGAAGTCAACTATGGGCTTGTAGTCGATATTGATAATAACGTCGCTGTCGGTCATAACTACATATTCTGTATCGCCGTGAGCAAGATAATCCTCAACTCCTGCAAGAGCCTCAAGACGTCCTCTGTAAAGACCGCCGTTTACATGGCCGTATGGCGGAAGAAGATGCAGACCGCCTGTTTTTCTTGACAGATCCCATTCCGCGCCAGAGCCTAAGTGGTCGAGGAGGGACTGATAGTTTGCCTTTGTGATAACGCCCACATTGGTAATACCGGAGTTTACCATATTGGAAAGCGGGAAGTCGATAAGTCTGTATCTTGCGCCGAATGGAACAGAGCCCATTGTACGTTTTTTTGTTAAATCGGAAATTGTTGTATCGTGCATATTGGCAAAAACGATACCAAGCACGTTTGACATATTAGCCATATCTGTTGTAGTCCTTTCCTGTTATTATATATCTTCGGAAATCATAGCCTTTGGCTTGATTACTGTATCGGGCGAAACATTTACATGGTGTCCGATAACAGCAACGCCCCATGTATCCTTATCCTCGATTGTTTCCGGACGTGCGCCTACATGAACGCCCTCGCCCACAACGCAATCCTCGCCTACGATAGCGTATTCGATTATTGCGCCCTTTTTGATTACCGTATTGGGCATTATGATGGAATCACGGATTATTGCGCCTTCCTCGATCGTAACGCCTGAGAAAAGAACTGAGAAGTCGATATCGCCGTTGATGTTGCAGCCCTCGGCAATCATTGAGTTTTCAATCTTGCTGTTGGGGCCAACGTAATGAGGCGGCATAACAGGGTTTCTTGAATAAATCTTCCAACTGTGGTCGTAAAGGTCAAGGGGAACATTGGGGTCAAGACAGTCCATATTAGCTTCCCATAAGCTGTCGATTGTTCCAACGTCCTTCCAGTAGCCGTCAAAGTGATAAGCAACAAGCTTGCTACCCTCTTCCAGCATTGCGGGAATGATGTTCTTACCGAAGTCCTTTGTTGCGCCCTCGTCGTTTTCGTTGGCGATAAGGTGACGCTTCAGGGTGGACCAGGTGAAGATGTAAACGCCCATTGAAGCTAAGTTTGACTTTGGCTCCTTTGGCTTTTCAGCGAACTCTGTGATTGTGTCCTCTTCGTCGGTAGTCATAATACCGAAGCGGGGAGCCTCCTCCCACGGAACTTCAAGAACCGCAATAGTTGCGTCAGCGCCCTTTTCCTTGTGGAAATCAAGCATTTTCGAGTAATCCATCTTGTAAATATGGTCGCCCGAAAGAACTGCAACATAGTCGGGGTTGTATCTGTCAACGAAGCTGATGTTCTGATAAATTGCGTTTGCTGTACCTGCATACCAGGACTTGCCTGCTGCGGTTTCGTAAGGAGGAAGAACATGAACGCCGCCATGAACTCTGTCCAGTCCCCACGGATGACCGTTGCCTATGTACTCGTTAAGCACGAGAGGCTGATACTGAGTCAGTACGCCTACTGTGTCAATACCCGAGTTTACGCAGTTTGAAAGGGGGAAATCAATGATTCTGTACTTGCCGCCGTAAGGTACGGCAGGCTTTGCCATGTCCTGTGTCAGAGCGTACAGACGGCTTCCCTGACCGCCTGCAAGAAGCATAGCCACGCATTCTTTTTTAACGTGATTCATAAGAAAGTTGTCCTCCGATTATTTATTTTTCAGTTTTTGCTGTGGATTTGGCTTTTGTAGTTTTTGCCGTTTTCTTTGCTGTCGTCTTCGGTGCGGCGGTTTTACCTGCTGCCCTTTTTGGCTTTGACGCAGCTGCAGACCCTTTTGCCGAAGCCTTTGCTGCCGTCTTATTCTTCGGTGTTCTGATGTTCACAGGCTTGAAGAACATTGCTGACATGGGCGGAATTTTTATGCTTATAGAGTAAGGCTGACCGTGCATTCCCTCACATATAGGCTTTACCTTTTTATTGGTTATTCCCATGCCGTCGTATTTCTTATCCTCTGAATTGAACACTTCCTCATAATCGGCGTAATAAGGAACGCCGAAATTATAAACCTCGTGCATAATGGGCTGGAAATTGAATACGCCGATAAGCTCCTCGCCCTTGCTGTTTATTCTGCGGAATACGATTACGGAATTATTATTGTCGTCGCTGCTTATCCAGTTGAAGCCTCTCCAGTCCGTATCAATTTCCCACAGCTCGCTGTGTTCGTTGTAGAACTTGTTAAGATCCTGAATAAACTCCCAGTACTTCCTGTGTTCCTCAAAGTCAAGAACGTCCCAGTCAAGTCCCGTCTTGTAATTCCACTCCTTGAACTGAGCAAATTCCTGTCCCATAAACATAAGCTTTTTGCCCGGGTGAGCCATCATATAAGTCATAAAAGTTCTGAGAGAAGCAAAGCGCTTATCTCTCGGACCGCTCATTTTGTCAAGCATTGAGCATTTGCCGTAAACTACCTCGTCATGGGAAATTGGCAGTATGTAGTTTTCAGAGAATGCGTAGTAGAACGAGAAAGTAAGCTTGTCGTGGTGATATGGTCTGTATTCGGGATTCATTGACATATACTGGAGCATATCGTTCATCCAGCCCATATTCCACTTGAAGTTGAAGCCAAGTCCGCCTATATCCGCAGGCTTTGTTACCATTGGCCAGGCGGTGCTTTCCTCGGCAATCATCAGCACGTTGGGGTGCTCCTTGAACAATGCGGCGTTAAGCTTCTGGAGGAAAGCAACCGCCTCAAGGTTTTCATTGCCGCCCTTGCTGTTCTTTCTCCACTGTCCGTCCTTGCGGTCATAGTCAAGATAAAGCATTGAAGCAACAGCGTCCACACGAAGACCGTCAATATGATACTGTGTAAGCCAGTAGTTTGCGTTTGAAATAAGGAAGGACTGTACCTCCGGTTTTCCCCAGTCGAATACTCTCGTGCCCCAGTTCTGATGCTCACGCTTTAAGGGGTCGCTGTATTCGTAGCAGAAGTCGCCGTCAAACTCATAAAGTCCCGCTGCGTCCTTGGGGAAATGAGCAGGCACCCAGTCAAGGATTACGCCTATTCCGTTCTGATGACAGCAGTCAACGAACTGCATAAAATCGTGAGGAGTTCCGAAACGTGAGGTGGGGGCATAATAGCCTATTCCCTGATAGCCCCATGAGCCGTCAAACGGGAACTCCGCAATAGGCATCATCTCAATGTGAGTGTAGCCCATTTTCTTTACATAAGGGATAAGCTCGTTGGCAAG
>CAMDZU010000188.1 GCA_945910715.1 uncultured Clostridia bacterium | reverse complement strand
AGGCAACTCCTGCGATGTGCAAGGAGCTTGTGCTTAAATATCTGGAAAGTTACGTAAAATGAAAAGAATTATTCTTCTTGCGGCTGTTATTCTTCTGGCAATCGGCGCAGCTATCGGCCTTACCTGCTTCGCCGATTTTCAGAAGCAGCAGCCCACAAGTCTTACCTATGATGAAACCACCGAGTATTCCTCCGATTCCATGGAAATAAGCTTCAACTACAAGGACACCTTTTACAAGGAAGCCCTTAATGTTGAGATAAAATGCGCCGACAGCAACGCAAAGCTTTATTACACCACAAACGGCGATACTCCCACGGAAAGCTCAAAGCTATTCAAGGACAAAATAAGTATTCCGTCACGCTCAACGGTAAATGCCACCACAATCAAGGTAATTGCCGTTGACGGTGAAAAAAAGTCTGATGTAGTTACCAAAACCTACATAACAGGCAAAAATGTGTTTGAGCGATTTGATGAAAACACACTTGTTTTCGTCCTGTCCAGCGACAGCTATAACCTTTACGATTACTATTACGGTGTGCTTGTGGAGGGCTATCTCCGTGACGAATACCTTAATTCGGACGAATATAACGGAGGGGAGCTTGACTATACCGCACCTGCAAACTGGTACATAAGAGGCCGTGAAAGCGAGCGTGATATGTACGTTGAGGTTTACAACAACGAGGGCAAGCAGCTTATCAGTCAGGCGGCAGGGGGACGTGTTGTTGGAGGTGCTTCAAGAGCCAATACCCAGAAGTCCTGGCGGCTTATTGCAAGGACAAGCTACGACCCCGAAAACGGCAAGTTCAAGTACCCGTTTTTCTATGATGAAGAAACCGAATTCGGCGATTTCATCACACGCTACGACCGCATAACTCTCCGTGACAACGCCAACGACAGAGAATTTGCAAGTATCCGTGACGAGGTTTCACAGCGCCTTGCGGATATGGCAGGCTTCCCCGATACACAGGCGGTAAGACCTGCGGCGGTATTCCTCAACAGCGAATACTACGGCTTTGCTTGGCTTCACGAGGCTTACGGCGAGGATTATCTTGCCACAAATTACGGCGGAAACCGTGACAATTTCTATATTATCGGCAACAAAGAGAGCGAAATGGAAATTGACGAGGACAGCGACACCGTTGAAGAGAAAAAAGCGGTTGAGGACTGGAATTATATCCTTCAGCTTGCCTACGGCGACCAGGACGTAGATACATATAAAATCGGCGAGGACGGAAAAACCAACGAGGACGCTGTTTTCGGCTACCTTACCGACGATAGGGTGTTTGAGGAATTCTGCAGCCTTGTGGATATAGACAACTTTATGTTGTATTACGCAATGCAGATTTATATTGACAACAAGGACTGGCCCGGAAACAACTACAAGGCATGGCGGTATTACCCGTCTGAGGGTGAAGCTGTCACAAACGAATTTCTTGACGGCAAGTGGAGATTTCTGTGGTTTGACGTTGAATTCGCATGGGGACTTTACGGCAACGGCTATAAGGACAAAACACTTACAAACGTGCTTACGGGAAATCATATGCAGGGTGCGTCAAGGCTGTTGAAAGCCTTGCTTGAACGTGAGGATATGCGTGAAAAGTTCACCAACACAATGTGCGACGTTATGTACGGCGCATTCAGCACCGAAAACGCTCTCACGGTTATTGAGGAGTGCATAGAGGAATGCGACAAAGAGTGTATGTACGCTCTGAAAAACGGCTATACCTCCTCATGGGCAAACGAATGGACTTTTGCGGACAGCAGACAGCAGATAAGGGATTTTGCAGAGCGCAGACCCCGTATAATGACCAGAAATCTCTGTTCCGAATTCGGCCTTGAAGAAGAAATGTACACCGTTACCCTGAACAATCCCACAGGGGCAAAATCAAAGCTTAATTCTCAGGTTATTGAGGAGTCGGGCACAAAATCCGCAAGCTATTTCACGGTTTATTCTGTGCCGTTAAGTTTTGAAACCTACGAGGGTTACGAGTTCGACCATTGGGAGGTAAACGGTACAGATTACAGCGAGGAAAAGCTGACGGTGGATTGCTCAATGGCGGACGAAAGCGGAAACGTCAACGTGAAGCTTTACCTTAACAAAACCGAAACATTAAGCGGATTGGTAATAAGCGAGGTATATACCTCGGGAGAAGGGGACTGGATTGAGCTTTATAACGGCTATGACGAAACGGTTTCCACAAAGGGTTATTACCTTTCGGACGATTTTGATATACTTGACCGCTTTGACATTCCCTCTACTTCAATTGCTCCGAAGTCAACTCTGACAATCGCCCTTAAGAACAACAAGGAAAATTCCGCACTGATGAAAATTGCGGCAAACTTCAACCTTAAGGTTGGCGAAACGGTTTATTTATCAGATTCCGAGGGCAATGTTCACAGCAAATGCGGCATTGTGGAAATGGACGAAAATAAGTCGGCGAGCCTTGGCATTGACGGAAAATATCATATTGGGGATATTACCGAGGGGTATCACGAATAATTTTAAAGCAGAAACTGTAAAAGGTTTCTGCTTTTTTAATGAAAATAGTTAATTTTGTATAAAAAATCACTATACATTACAAATATTTTGTGTTATAATGTAGTGGTGAGGTGATGAAAATGAACAATTTCATAACCAAAAGAGTTCTAGCAAGGAACGAAAGTGAAGCCAACCGTATTGTTGCCCGTGTAATGCTGGTTACTATACTAACGTTCACCGTTGTTTTTATACTAAATGTTATCGGTGTTTTTGTCATAAATCAGACTGCAATGACCTTTGCATTTATTTCCACCACTGTAATAATGCTTATTCCTCAGGTGTTCAACCGTGTTTTCAAGCCTGATACATGGTGGCTCAAGTATCTTTATACAATTATTTCCGTTGTCTTCATTCTGATTGTTGTAAGCACTCTTACATATCACGTTGTGCTGATTTATGCATATCCCATTGCAATCGCAGGTGTTTATTTCTCCAAAAGGGTTACATATATGTCAATCGTTCTTACGCTGATTGCAACGGTGGTAGGTCAGATTTTAGGCTTCTGGCTCGAATGCCGCCCTGATGATAACTTTGAAACCTGGAACGAGCTTTTTATTTACAGCATTATACCGAAATTCCTGCTCTTGCTCAGCTTTTCGTTCCTGCTTGCCTATATTACTGAAAGAACCTCCGACCTGCTCAACGATGATATGGAAAGTTACGAGCAGCTTTCCGCATATAACCAGAATATGATTTACAGCTTCGCAACCCTTGTTGAAAGCCGTGATTCAAGCACAGGCGGTCACATCAAGCGCACCAGCAAATACGCTCAGCTCCTTGCGGAGGAGCTTCAGCGGGACAGCGTTTACAAGGAAATGATAGATGATGATTTTGTAAACTGCATTACCACCGTTGCGCCGCTTCACGATATAGGAAAAATTGCAATTCCCGACAGTATTCTGAAAAAGAAGAGCGACCTTACCGAAAGCGAATTCAAGATAATGAAAAGCCACGCACAGCGAGGGGGAGAGATTATCAAGAAGTCCTTCTCAAAAATTGCGGACGAGCAGTTCAAGAAAATGGCATACGAGGTTGCGGTTTTCCATCACGAAAAGTGGAACGGAAAAGGTTATCCCATGGGCAGAAAAAACGTTGAAATTCCTCTTTCCGCAAGAATAATGTCCATTGCCGACGTTTTTGACGCACTGTCGGAGGAACGCTGCTACCGTGACGCTATGCCCCTTGACGAGTGCTTTGACAGAATTAAAGAGGCGAGAGGCAGCGACTTCGACCCTGTACTTGTTGACGCATTCCTTAATATAAAGGATAAAATCGCAGAGGCACATAACAGCATTACCCACTCTGAAAATGAATAAAGAAAGCAGGGCTTGTGCGCAAGTCCTGCTCAGTCCGTCGAAAAAGGTGCCAAGAGTGGAATTGCTAAGCAATTCCACAGAG
>CAMDZU010000187.1 GCA_945910715.1 uncultured Clostridia bacterium | reverse complement strand
ATACAGACGTTGCTACCGCAAAAACAGCGGAGTACGCTTCAATTATACTGACCAGCCCCAACGACGCACAGGCTGTAATAGAGTTCCTTGCGGACAACACCACAATCACGCTTAACGAGGACAAGTCCAACCAGATTTCCTCCGCAGGCGAAGACGGTACGGCACTTGACGTTGAGGTTGCAAAGAAAACAGTTGCCCTTACCGCAGCCGACCTTAAAACCTACCCGCTCACAGACGAGCAGGTAACAGTCCTCGCAGGCGGCAACTCAAGACTTTCCCCCGAGATAAAGAACGCTCTGCTCATGGCGCAGAATAATTACAGGAGCACCTTGTACAGAGAGCTTAACGCCCTCCGCACCTACACCTACCATACCGACGCATTCAGCGATATGGCGGTTTCTCAGGAAGTAAGGGACAAGCTGAGCAACCTTGTTCAGAATATGGATTTCTGCGGAATTGACCTGGGCGAAACTCCATCCCTTTCACACGTTGATTCAACAATCGCAATTCCGATTATCGCCTTTGTGCTTTCACTGATTCAGATGTTCATTTCGCAGTGGATTCAGAAAAAGACAAACCCAATGGCGGCGCAGATGGGCGGCGGTGCAAAGATTCTGCTTTACATTATGCCTTTCTTCTCCCTTTATATTTCCTTTATCGTACCTGCCGGCGTAGGCTTCTACTGGGGCATTTCCTACATTTTCGGCATTGCCCAGTCCCTTATTACCTATAAGTTCTGGCCTATCGAAAAGCTTAAGGAGCAGGCAAAGAAGGAAATGGACGAAAAGAGCGCAAAGTTCACCACTACCGCAACTGTAGTTGACGTGGACGAAAGCGGAAACAAGACCGAACGTCAGGAAAAGCTTGCAAACCTCAGTCAGAAGGAATTAAAGGAATATTACCGCAAAAAGCTTGAAGAAGCACGCAGAGCGGACGCAGAAAAATACGGCGAGGAATACAAAGAGGACGACAGCGACGATTAAGCCGTCTGCTTACTCACGGAAAGGATATAAATTATGGAAAAGATATTTTGCTCAAAAAATCTTGACGACGCAAAAAATCAGGCAATAAGGGAATTTGCCGCCGAAGGAATTTCAGAAGACGAAATCACCTTTGAGGTGATTGAACAGCCCGTAAAGAAGCTGTTTGTCACAAAGGGCGAATATAAAATCAAGGCAACAAGCACAGACAAAACCGCCGAGGAAAAGCTCGCCATTGCCAACCAGACCGCTGCAATGGCTCTTGCGGCTGAAACAGAGGCAGACATTGCCGCAATCGAGGCTGAGGTAGCAGCGGAAGACGCTGCTGAAATCGAGGGCACTGTAGTTCCCGAAATTGACTCTGACAAGGTTAAGACTGCTATTGCGTATCTCACAAAGGTGCTTACAGCCCTTGGCGTTGAGAATTTCAAGGTTGTTCCCATTCAGAAGGACGATATGGTAGTGCTGGATATTCAGGGCGAAAAGCTCGGTATCGTTATCGGCAGACGAGGCGAAACCCTCGACTCTCTCCAGTACCTCTCAATCCTTGCAGGAAACCGCAACGACGAGCCTTACTGCCGCATTTCTGTTGACTGCAACGGCTATCGTGAAAAGCGCAGAGAAACTCTTGAAGCCCTTGCCACCAAGACAGCCCAGAAGGTTCTCAAGCAGGGCAGACGTGTTACTCTTGAGCCAATGAACCCCTACGAGCGCCGCATTATTCACAGCAAGGTTGCGGAAATGGAAGGCGTTTCAAGCCGCTCAATAGGCGAAGAGCCTTACAGAAAGGTTGTTATCAGCTCCAACAAGCCTGCACCAAGAAACGGCGGCAGAAGAAACGACAGACGGAGAGGAAACCCCAATGCAGGCCGCTCCTACAAGCAGTCTTCGGGCTTCTCAACCTCCTTCGAGCGTGAATACAAGCGCACTCCAAGCCAGCCTGTTGAGTATTCACAGGAAACGGTGGACACGGAGAAAAACACAACCCTCTACGGAAAAATCGAGCTTTAATAGAAAAACCGCTCCTGAAAGGGTGGCTCACTAAGGGATTATATACCTTGTAAAAATATTGGCATAGTTTGGAGAAATCTGGCTATGCCGATGTTTTTTGTTCTGGAGGCAGTTCAACTGCTCCGATGAAGTTCCAATGGATGAGGATGGTTTGCTTTTTTGTTCTTGTACCCGGCACCTTCTCCGGCTTGAACACATCGATGCGTTCTACTAAAGTACGGATTATTTCAGCATCCAGTTCTTTGACTTCGGTATACTTTTTGACATGTGCAAGAAAGGAATCAATGTTAAGCTGTTGCGACTTGGCTGTGGCAAGAGTCTCACGCAGAGTGATCACCTGCGTTTGAAGGACTTTCTGTTCCTGTTCGTAGGTAGCTGTCATCTTGACAAAACGCTCATCACTGATTTTACCATCGAGGTTATCCTCGTAGAGCCGTTGGATAATGCTGTCCAGTTTAGTAATGCGCTGTGTGGCTTGTTCCAATTCTCGACTGCATTCACGGAACTGCCTGTTAAGTTCTCGCTCGTTTTTCTTGGTTAGCAATTCCACAAATTCGGATTCCCGTTCACGCACAAAGGCAAGCATTCGATTTATCTCCGTCAGCAGAATCTTTTCCACCTGTACATTATGTATTTGGTGAGATGAACATTTTCCTTTCTGCTTGCGGTATGTAGCACATACAAAATGCTCCTGCTCATGTGTCCATCCTCTGGCTCGTACTTGGTACAGTTTTGCTCCACAGTCAGCACAGAACAGCATCCCAGAAAGAATAGGCATCTCTCCCATAGGGGTAAGTTTTCGCCTACCGTCACGAATACGCTGAACGATATCGAAGGTTTCCTGATCCACAATGGCTTCATGGGTGTTTTCAAAAATAGCCCACTCAGAAGGGTCATTATACACTGTTTTTTTGCACTTGAAAGATTTCTTGTGCGTTTTGAAGTTGACTGTATGTCCCAGATACTCCACTCTGGAAAGCATATCTGCAATTGTTCTCTGCTGCCAGTTACCCTTAAACTCTGGTTGCTTTGCATTGGTATTCAGACCTATGGAACGGAAATGTTCTGCCGGGGTTGGAATCCCTCTGCTGATGAGTTCCTTGGCAATCTGTGAAGGTCCCTTTCCGGCTACACACATTTTGAAAATATCCCTGACCACATTGGCTGCAACTTCATCAACAATCCAGTGATGCTTATCTTCTGGGTCTTTGAGGTAGCCATACGGCGGATTGGTACACAGTGGTTTGCCTGATTCCCCTTTTGCCTTGAATACAGCACGAATCTTCTTGCTGGTGTCTTTGGCATACCATTCGTTGATGATATTGAGAAATGGAGTAAAATCACTGTCCTGCTGGTTTGAGCTATCCACACCGTTGTTTATAGCAATAAAGCGTACATCAGCGCCTGGCAATACTACCTCAGTGAAGTAACCGACTTTGAGGTAATCTCTGCCCAGTCTGCTCATGTCTTTTACAATAAGCGTACCAACCTTACCTTCGTCCACGAAGCCCATAAGCCGCTGCCAGTCCGGGCGGTCAAAATTTGTACCACTGAAACCGTCATCAACAAAGAACATCGTGTTGCCGAAACCGTTATCATCAGCATACTTTTGTAAAATAGCTTTTTGGTTCAGAATGGAATTGCTGTCCCCTTGCAGTTCGTCATCACGGGAAAGACGGCAATACAGAGCAGTGATTTTATCCATCGCAATAGTCGAGGACTGTCTATTTAATTGTTTCATAATATACTCCTTTCCGACAGCCCTCAAGCGGCTACTATATATTCCCATATTTATACGGATAAGTCAAGGGTTATTTGCTGTTTATGGCGTAATTATTTTGATAACTACATACAAAGACTTTTATGCAGCCGTAGTCGAGGTAGGCGGTTTCTTATCTTCATTATCCAGTATCATCCTTTTAACCTTATCAAAAAGGTGTTCTCTGGCTCGGTTGCTTTCAACA
>CAMDZU010000186.1 GCA_945910715.1 uncultured Clostridia bacterium | reverse complement strand
CGTAAAGAAAATCACCCATATAATCAACTACGAGCTTCCCGACAATCCCGCTGTTTTGCAGCAGAGATACACCCGTCACGGCTTTGAAAAAGCGGAAAACCCCGAGTTTATTCTATTCAAGGACGAAAACGGCATATTTGACAGCCGTATTCTCGGCAAGGTGCTTGCCGCAAACGTTTACAAGGCATACAGTATGCAGATACCAACAAGGAATATTTATCTGAATATTCCCGAGGTTGACGGATATATTTCAAACGTGCTCCTTGACTTAAAGCATATTGCAAACGACTCCGGAAACGGCGGAACAGGCAGCGTTGAGGCAATTTCAAGGCTTATGTCCCAGTACAACATTCCTCCCGAGGAAAAGCTTACTCCCGGACCAACGTCACATCAGTACGTTGTGGCAAGGCTCGAAGCACTGAAAAAGGCATTGGGAGCAGAGGAGCTTATAAATGCCAAGGATACCGACAAAAAGGCGCTTAAAGCCGCAGTAGGCGAAAAGATAAATCAGCTTAACAGCGGTCTTGCATACTATGACGACAATCTGAATTTAAACACGGTTTCCGCAGGGGGCTTTAAAACCGCACAGTATGACGAGGAGTGCAGAAAGGCTTCCGAAAACAGGTTTGTTTTGGGTTACAGACAGACTGCGGCGCTTATAGAGGGCAAATCCGCAGGAGCGGAGGAATATCCGCAGATCAAGGCAGAAACGGCGGAGCTTTCGGATAATCTGCTGCCGTCCGTATTATACAGCGTATGGAAATACTGCACAGAACAAAAGAAGCTATACAGACCTTACAGCGAATTTATAAGAAAGTATAACGAGGGGGCTATATAAATGGCAGAATTTGACGTAAACGAGCTTATAGGCGACTTTTATCAAGGTCATGCCAACAACAATGCCGACCAGATGAAAGAGGCGCTTGAAAAGCTCCAGAATATGATTTTTACAGGGTCTATCACCAGCCAGCCGTTTATGGATTACTTCAACGAGGTTTTCAGCGGCAGAACTGCGTACAACACCCTGCTTACCGTTAACGACTATCCAAAGGAAAGCATTATCAGAGAGCTTTTCCAGAACATTTTCGGCTGTCATTATAAGACGAAGGATATTAAAATCGTTGTCAGCTTTATGGGCAACGGTCAGGTTAAAATCGCCTATAACGAAGTGGGCTTCTCAATGGAGCAGATATTGTTCTATTTGAGCTTCGGCAGAAACGACGGCGACAGAACCCGTGAGGGACGCTTCGGTGTGGGCGCAAAGAGCGTGTTTATGAACACCGAGTGGTTCTCCCTCCGCTCAAACAATTTCAGCTTCCACATTGTAAACAACGACGGCTCTCTCACAATTACCGAGTTCGACCTTTTCGGCGCGCAGTTCAACGGCACCGAAATTATCTTCAAGGTAAGCGACGAGGACTACGAGCGTATTCTCCATAACTTCAAGACCATTACCGAGGAGCGTGGAGATTACATCAATATGGTTGAGCTTTGCTTTGCGTTCAACCGTAAAAAGGCAATGGATATTACGGAAAGCGACCTTGAAACCCACGACCGTACCTTTAACATTGCGGTTATGGAAAACAACCGGCCTTTCACGGTTTACAAGGTAATCAAGAACCAGAAGCAGCCCACCGACATTCCCACAATCCGCTTTATGCAGAACGGCAAGTCGGTAATCGACTTTATCTGCTATGAGGATAAGGGCTTTGTTTACCTTATTCCCTTTGCTGTTGCCAATGCAAAGAGAGAGGCGATCTGCAAGCTGCTCCTTGACAAGTACAACTACTTCTCAACCTATGAGCTGACGGGCTTTATGAAGTCCGAGGGCGAAAAGTTTGTGGAGGAAAAGCTGTCCGCATTCTTTATCAGCGTGCCCAACGACTACATTACAATGCACAGAACGGGTATCCGCTATGACGCAGAGGAAACCATAACCAAGAAGATTTCTCAGGATCTGCTTGCCATGATAAGCAAGTACAAGCAGTATTTCGTCCTTGAGCTTCATCAGATTCCCAACGGAACTACCTACTTTATGCACCCCAAGTCCTATGCTTTTGAGTTCTTCAAGAACTTTATCAGCACCAGCAAGCTGGCAAAGGACATTCAGCTCCAGTTCCAGGACAATATTTCACTGCTGCTTCCCGAAAGAACAATACCCATTGACTATGCCGAGCTTAAGAAAAGCGCTTACGCAACCACAAAGAAGAACGTAAGCAAGGAACAGCACCTTGACGGCTCAGCCGAGAAAATGTACATAACCGACGCTCTTGAGGACGTGCACAACAAGCTTGGAGGCAAAACGGACGAAACAATCGTTTACGTTGCTTACGAGTGGGAAACCGAGGACGGCAGCGAAAAGGGCAGAGAGTACCTTTACGAGTTCAACTTCAATCAGGCAAGCTACTATATCAGCTCCAAGGCTGCTCCGCACATTACCGACTATAATCTGTATTATCATTTCAGCTCCCTTATCAGCAAAATGCTGGGCAAGTTCCTCAGCAGCGAAAACGAGGTAATCGACGAAAAGGCCCTCGAGGGCGCAATGGCAATGTTCGACAGCATTTTCGGCGAGGATTACAAGGTACATATGAAATATTACCAGTTCTACGTTCAGCACAACGAGGAACAGTATATTTTCGGCGTATCCAAAATGATAATCAACAACCTTAACGACGCTATCAACACCGTTAAGTCCCGTGAAGCAAGGTTTGAAACTCATCAGAATTTCAATGAGATAATCGCAATGCTTGTAAACTCCTTTACACAGGGCAAGGACACACTTACCTTCCTCCGTGAAATAAAGGAGCAGGGCGGCGAAATCTCCTTGCAGCTTGACATCAACAAGAAGTACCGCTTCTCCGCATACGGACGTCAGTTTATGATCCCGTCAAGCATTACCAATGCGGATATGCTGGATATTATCGGGGATATTTCCGTGCTTATCAAGTGCGGTATGCTTAACGGCAAGTCCTTCGACTTTGATTATTCCCGCAGCAGGTATTCCTTTGACAAGAATATACTTGTCAAGAACCTTATGAGCGATACGGTTAACGAGGAGCAGATTCAGACCGTAAGCGAAAAAATCTTCGTCAGCGACCTTAAGGTGGACAGAATTGCTCTCCTTGACAGCGGAATGAAGATAATGAAAATCCTCGATTTGGGCGACCCAATCAGCGAGGAGGACAGAAAAACTGCCGATAAGTATATGATTCTCCGCAATGATTTCAACAAGCTTGAAACTGCGGATATAATCGAATACATTATCACAGGAAACCACACCGACAACCTTAGAAAGTTCTACTCCAGTACGGAAGAGCCAAACCGTCTTATTCCCGACCAGATTCCATATTACTTAAAGCCATTGCCGTCAATTTCCGCTGACGAGTTCAGGTATCTCTGCGATGAGTACAGGAAAATTCGTGGAAACAAGGACGACAAGAACTACAAGTACTATTTCGCAAAGGATATTTCAGCAAAGCTGTTCGGCTACGGCGGTATCTGCTGTGCCTGCGGCTATGAAACAAAGGTTATAAACAGCTTTACCGTAAAGGATTTCGAGGTAGGTCTTATCTACAACGACACCGAAAAGCCGCTTAAATTCGGTCTTTACCTTTGCGCAAACGACGCTCTTGCAGCAAAGGGCTGGCTGATTTCCGACGTGGTTATCGGTGGCGAATCCCCGTTCAAGTGGATTGATAACATCAGGGAGAACGGCTCCCTCACTCCTGCGGACTTAACCTGTCAGGTAAAGTACCGTCCCCAGATTACCTACGATGTAGGCGTTGAAACAAGCAAGGCAACCGTTATTAACGCAGACGAGGAAACAATTGACGTTGTTCTTTCTCCGCTGATGGCGGCAAAGTGGTTTGTTGACAATACCGAAAGTGAATAATTGAAGCAAAAAATACTAAGGCAACAACGCACAATTAACGGCTGCCGCCTTTGCCGCACGCTTGCTTGCATCTTTTCCGTCA
>CAMDZU010000185.1 GCA_945910715.1 uncultured Clostridia bacterium | reverse complement strand
AGGCTTTTATAATTGTTATTGAGCCTATCAGAAGTTAATGAGCAGACATTAATTATTTTCTTATTTCCGCAGCCGATTTACGGCTGCGGAAATGCATTTTTGCTTACTGCGTCAACGCTCCCGGGGCGTACCTTTGTACGCCTGTCGGGAGCGTTTCCTTGTCTGCGTGTGTTTCTCGACGTCTTTTTATATGGTGCAAAGCAGCGGCAATATTGAATGTGCTGTCAGTTCACCCTCCACCTGTATCCGCAGTTCTGGCAGACAGCTTCGCTGTGGGTCTTTGACTTGGTTCTGGAGTTGGTTATAGCAGGAATAATAAGTATAAGTCCACAGGTGCAGAGGGCAAGCAGAATCCACAGCGCCCAGCGGAAACAGCCTCTCCGCTTGGTTTTTACCTCGGTGACTGCCTGTATATTTACATGTTCGCTGCCGCATTTCGGGCAAATCATAAAAGCTCCTTTCTCTTTGACTTTGTCGTTAAGGATTTATGCGAAGAAGATAAAGCAAAAGTGCCTGAATGCGCTGAAATGCGTATAAAGGCGCCGGACTGTCTAATCGTTACTAAAAAGATTTCTTATTACCGAGTAAAAAATTTCGCCCCTACAAAATAGTAGGGACGAACACGTCGCCGGTCGCACCGGCTGGTGGACCCGGAGGGGATCGAACCCTTGACCTCTGCGTTGCGAACGCAGCGCTCTCCCAGCTGAGCTACGAGCCCGTTTCTAAAAGTATTGTATCACAATAATTATTAAAAATCAATATGCAATAAGTAAAAAATATGCAGCTTTATATTATTTATTATATATACGACAGGTAAAAAGCATATAATTTGTCACAAAATGCATTAAAACTATATTGCGAATTGTAAAAAAATGTGTTATAATATACAAAAGAGCATATATACTTGCTCGAATCCTTATGAAAATTATCAAGAAATGCCCGGCAATCACGAAAGCAGGGTGTGGCTTGGTATATTTTGGAGGCGGAAATGAAGCGTAAAAATATAGCGGTTTGCGTTACGGGATACAACTGGGATTATGAAAGCAAAATCGTCAGCGCAGTATGGGACGAGTGCTTGCGGCTTGATATAAATCTTCTTATTTTTGCTCCCCTTATTCACCGTCCAAGCCTCAATATGGACAGAGTGCTGCCTGAAAGCGTAATCAGAGGCGAAAAGGAAATTTTCAATCTGATGAATTATGACATAATCGACGGCATAATAATTATGGGCGAGTCAATGGCGGACGAGCAGACCGTATATGAGATTGCGGCAAAGGCGGCTGAGAATAAGGTTCCCATTGTGAACGTGTGCGACCCTGTACATACCCTCCAGAGAAATGTGCTGCTTAACGACCGTAACGGAATGGGGGACGTTGTACGTCATCTTGTTGAGGTTCACGGCTTTACAAAAATCAACTTTATTGGCGGCTTCAAGGGAAATGTTCAGACGGAAGAACGTCTTGAAGCGTACAAAAGAGTGCTCAGCGAGCATAATATTCCCGTTGAAGAAAGCAGGATTGCCTACGGCGAATTCTGGAAAAAGTCCATTGAGTGTACACAGCAGTTCATTGCTTCAGGGGATATTCCGGAGGCAATTGTCTGCGCCAACGACACAATGGCGATTTTCTGCATTGATACACTTCAGAATATGGGCTACAGAGTCCCCGAGGATATTGTGGTAACAGGCTTTGACGCAACTCCCGATATTGAAAAGCACAAGCCCACCATTACCTCCGTGCGGCAGGGACTTGTTGCCGCAGGTCATAAGGCTGTGGAGATTTTAACGGATATATGGGCAGGTAAGCCCACCGAGGTTGTTTCCGAGGTATATGCGGAGCTTGTTCTTATGGAGTCCTGCGGCTGTGCTCACAGTGCGGAAAAGAAGGTTTACGATTATTTCACCGAAACCTACGGCGCAGAAACGGACTCAATGGAATTTCATATATACATTCACGATATGAACACGGATTTTGCTTCCGTAAAAAATCATACGGAGCTTTTTGCAAGCGCAAATCACAGCGCACGCTTTTTCAAGCTGAAAAGGCTGTTTGTATGCATTTGCTCCAACATTTACAAGGAAAGCACAAAGCTGGACAAAAACGAGCTGATTTCATCATTCAGAGGTGTTTCCGATGAAATGGTGAATATGTTCAGCTACGGAAGCAATGTTCCCGTTGGAAAAACCTTCCCCACGTCGCAGCTTGCTCCCGAGGAAATACTTGAGGGTGAAAAGCCTGTTGTATTCGCCTTTTCGCCCCTGTATTTCAAGGACAGCTTCCTTGGCTACCTTGCCTACGAGCCGTCCTGCTTCAATGGCTACGGAAAGCATTTTGAAACCTGGCTGATGACTCTTTCCAACAATACCGGAAGCTTTTATATGAACAAAAAGCTGGAGCTTGTAGTGGAGCAGCTGGAAAATCTTTATGTAAGAGATCCTCTCACGGGACTATACAACAGGAGAGGAATGAGCAAATACGGCGAAGAGCTTATGCGGAGGGCAAAAAGCAGCGGCATTTGCATTACCGCCCTTTGCTCCGATATAGACAATCTTAAGCCCATAAATGACTTGTACGGTCACGAAGCGGGGGACAACGCCATTGTCCGCACAGCAAAAGCTATTGCAGACGCAATGCCCTGCGGAGCGGTATGCGTGAGAACGGGCGGAGATGAATTCTGCTCCCTGCTAATAAGCGAAAGCGATGAGGAGCTGATGGGTATTGTAAATCGGATTGAAGCCGCTCTGGACAAATACAACAGCACAAGCGGACTTCCTTACAAAATCGGCTGCAGCAGCGGATTTTGCTGTATGAAAGCCGAGGAAGCCGACTCCATTGAGAAGCTTGCCGCTCTTGCCGACGAGCAGATGTATATGATTAAGACAAGGAAAAAGGCAATGAGAAAAATGTAAAAGCAAAAGCGTGGGTTTTCGCCCACGCTTTTTTCACATTTTATCGTCAGGATATCGGTTCATTATTTCCACAAACTTTTCGTAATTCTGCACAAAGGCTTCAACCACCTTAGGGTCAAACTGCTTTCCACTCTGTGAAACAATTTCCTCATACGCTTTTTCGGGCGGCCAGGGGGCTTTGTAGGAGCGGCGGCTTACAAGTGCGTCAAAAACGTCCGCTAGTGCAACGCACCTTGCGTAAGGCGCAATGTCCTCGCCCTTTAATCCCATATAGCCTGTACCATCCCACTTTTCGTGGTGCTGATAGGCAATGTCGGTGGAAATGTTGAACAGCTCGCCCGGGGAGGTTTCAAGCATCCGCTTGCCGTATTTTGTGTGGTTTTTCACAATCTCGTATTCCTCGGAAGTAAGCTTTCCCGGCTTTTCAAGAATATTTTCGGGAATCATTATTTTTCCCACGTCGTGCATCATTGCCGCCAGACTGACTTTCCAGCTATCCTCGCTATTATAGCCAAGGCTTTCGCACAAAACCTGAGTGTATTCGGAAACACGTTTTACATGCTGTCCTGTATTTTCCGACTTATTCTCGATAATCTGCGAAAGGGAGAGTATAAGGTTTTCCTGATCCTCGTACAGCTCGCTGTTTTTACTTGCAAGGGTGCTTACAAGCTTTTCTATTCTGTCGGAGATGAAAAGACAGATTACTGCCACCGCCAGAAACTCAATGGTACGGGGAATTATGCCGTAGAGAATGGTGCCTTTCAGCGTTACAAGCGGCTCATCGGGAACAACATTCAGGTAATATGCCGTCAGATGTGACAGCACAATCATAGGTACGCTTAGAATTGACGTGTAGATAACGTACTTTTTCTCATTGTAAAGACAGGACATAATAAGCGGGAAGACCAGCATTATTACGGTGTGGTAGGAAAGGGTCGCATACTGCAGACCTGACTGGAAAACAAGAATTGCCAGAATAAAATACCGTATTGATTTTGAGTTTATTTTAAGAATGTTGTATAGCAGCGTAGGCAGAAAGAGAGTCCGAATATCAAACCGTGTAAATGCCAATAATATCCACAAACAAAGTGGA
>CAMDZU010000184.1 GCA_945910715.1 uncultured Clostridia bacterium | reverse complement strand
CACAGGGGGCACGGTTTATGTTGACGGAGTGGACGTAAAAAAATACGATACAAAAGCCCTCAGAAGCAAAATCAGCATTGTCCTGCAAAAAAGCGAGCTGTTCTCGGGAACAGTCTTTGAAAATATCAGGTGGGGTGATGATGAAGCAGCCGACGACGAGGTTATAAGGGCTGCGAAAATTGCACAGGCTGACGAGTTTGTAAGTGGCTTTAACGAGGGCTACAACTCAATGATAAGCGAAAAGGGAGCGTCACTTTCCGGCGGACAGAAGCAGCGCCTTGCAATAGCGAGAGCCATTCTGAAAAAGCCCGAAATACTGATTTTCGACGACAGTACCTCCGCTCTGGACTTATCTACGGAAGCACGCTTGCATAAAGCGCTGAAGGAAAACCTTGAGGATGTTACCGTGATTATGATAGCCCAGCGTGTTGCCAGTGTTATGAGTGCGGACAGAATCGCCGTAATTGACGGAGGAGAAATTGTCGCATTCGGCACTCACAGCGAGCTTATGAAATCCAGCGACATTTACAGGGATATATATCAGTCCCAGATGAGAAACGGAGGGGCTGAGTAATGGAACAGAAAAAACAGAATCCCACCATAAGATTAGGCCCTATGGGCAGAGGCGGTCCGCCGCCCCACGAAAGAATGGGAATGCCTCAGGAAAAGGCGAAAAACGCAAAAGGCACTCTGAAAAGGCTGCTGAAATATATCGGCAAAAACAAGTACCTGCTGTTTTCCCTTATCGGAGTAATGATTGTAATTACCCTGCTTTCGCTGCTTGCGCCTGTTTTGCAGGCGTCTGCAATAGATACCTTTACTCTTGACGAAAACAGGCTGAACGTTGATTTTGACAGCCTTATAAAAATAATGATTTTCCTTGCGGGAACTTATCTTCTCCAGTCGGTGCTGACCTATCTGCAAGGCATTTTTGCAGCAAAGCTTTCGCAGTCAACCGTCCGCATAATGCGTGACGATTTATTCTCAAAAATTTCCTATCTGCCCCTTAAATACATTGACACCCATCAGCACGGCGACATTATGAGCCGTATGACCAACGATGTTGAGAATATTTCAAACACCGTTTCCCAGTCCATTGCGTCCCTGTTTTCGGGCGTAATAATGCTGGTTGGCTGTCTTTGCATAATGGTTTACTATTCGCCCCTGCTTACGCTTATAAGCCTTGTTTCCGTTGGGCTGACATTGCTTGTTACAAAATATCTCTCCAAATTTATGAGAAAGTTTTTCCCAATGCAGCAAAGTCTTCTCGGCAGTCTTAACGGACACATTGAGGAAATGGTAACAGGCTACAAAACAGTTGTTGCATTCGGCAGGGAAGAGAAGGCAAAAGAGGAATTCAACGAGATTTCCGAAAACCTCAGAAAAACCGCTATAAAAGCCCAGATTTGCGGCGGTATAATGGGTCCTTGTATGAACTTTATCGGCAATATAGGCTTTCTGCTTATTGCCTCATTCGGCGGACTGCTTGTGTGGAGCGGATTTAACCCTATTGCTCCCGCAGGACTGCTTACCGTAGGCACTATTCAGGCATTTATTTCCTATTCAAAGCAGTTTACAAGACCGATAAACGAGCTTGCACAGCAGTATGCGGCAATTCAGACCGCCCTTGCAGGCGCAGAGCGTGTGTTTGAAATTATGGACAATCCCAGCGAAATCGACGAGGGAAAGACCGATATCGACATTGAAAGCGTTAAGGGAGATATTAACTTTAAAAACGTTGATTTCTCTTATGTTGAGGGTCAGCCTGTACTCAAAGGCTTTGATTTCTGGGTAAAAAGCGGACAGAAAATCGCAATTGTAGGCGCAACTGGCTCGGGAAAAACTACCATTGTCAATCTGCTGACCCGTTTTTACGAGATTGACGGGGGAACAATCACACTTGATGGTCGTGACATAAGAGAAATACCGAAAGAACAGCTTCGCCGCTCAATCGGCATTGTTTTGCAGGACACGGTAATTTTCTCGGACACAATCGCACAGAATATCCGTTACGGCAAGCTTGACGCATCGGACGATGAGATAAAGTCGGCTGCAAAAACCGCAAGAGTAAGCGATTTCGCAGAAGTATTGCAGGACGGCTACGACACAATGCTTACCGAAAGCGGCAGCAATTTGAGTCAGGGACAGCGGCAGCTTATTTCCATTTCAAGAGCCGTTCTCTCCGACCCGAAGATACTCATTCTTGACGAAGCAACTTCAAGCATTGACACAAGAACCGAAATGCATATCCAGGAGGCAATGCTTGCGCTTATGAAGGACAGAACAAGCCTTATAATCGCCCACAGACTGTCAACCATCCGTGACGCCGATAAGATAGTTGTTATCAGCAGCGGAAAGGTCGTTGAAGCAGGCAGCCACGAGGAGCTTATTGAACAGAAGGGTTGCTATTATCAGCTTTATCAGAATCAGTTTGCGGGAATTGCAACTTAATATTTCAAGTCACTTACGATTTATTTCGGAAGTGATTTTTGTATTGACTTTTCGGTTTTGTTTTACTATAATAAACTCAAATGATATTTGGAGGCATAAAATGAAAAAAACAATTATTTCAGCGGTATTGCTGATTTTCGTACTGTTGACAGGCTGCAGCAATGAATTTGCAAAGGAACAATATGATGATACAGACCTGATTATCAGCAGCGTGGACCGATATGCAAAATCAATGGCTGTTATGAGTTCCGTTGACAATAAAATCACATTCACGGCTCAGCAGTTTGACGGACGGGAAACAATATGGTCGGGGAATTACGAGGATTACCGCAATGTTGACATCGAATTTACGTTCAGTATTTCTTCGGGAAAAGCAAAGCTTGTGTTTATTGACAGCGAGGGCAAGCTTGAAAATATCGCCGAAATAACTCCCGATTCAGTGATTGATGTTACAATGCAGTACACAGCGCTGATGAGAGAGGGTGTAAACAGAATAAAGCTTGTGGGTTATGACTGCAAGGACCTTGAGCTTAATATGGAGCTGAAAGAGTGGTTTGAATAAAATTAAGGCGTATGCATTTACAGCATACGCCTGAGTTATTATGTGTAGGTTGAAAGTGCGCCTGCGTTGATTACAGACGATAAAACAATTCCCGCAGCGGTAAATGCGGCGGCTCTTCTGAAAATTGACTTTTTCATAAATTTCCTCTTTAAAATTATGTCTGATGTTTCGTAGGAAAAAAGGTTATAAATTAGGCTAAAATGATAATTAGCTAATAAGGTAATTAGCTATTGTGAACAATTCTGTATCAAAAATTTAGTATTATTGCTTGTTCTTGCCTATTTCGGAATAATGTGCTATAATGATAAAGCGGCATAGTAAATGTCGGAGCAGAAAAAATTCCGTATTGTATATACCCAACGACCTTGCGGAAAATAACGGAGGCAAAAATGAGCGAATTTAAAAAAATCGATCCACTTGAATTAAACGAAAGCCCATTCAGAAAAATAGGCAAGGACTGGATGCTGATTGCTGCGGAAAAAGAGGGCAGAGTTAACGCAATGACCGCTTCATGGGGCGGAATGGGCGTTCTCTGGGGCAAAAATGTTGCGTTTGTATTCATCAGAAAAAGCCGCTTTACAAAGGAATTTGTGGATAGCAGCGAAACTTTTTCCCTGTCCTTTTTCGACCACGAAAAGAACGCAGAAATGCTTGGCTATATGGGCAGAGTTTCAGGCAGAGATGAGGACAAAGTTGCAAAATGCGGTCTTACCGTAAATCATGCCGAGAGTACGCCTTATTTTGACGAAGCGGAAAAGGTAATTCTTTGCAGAAAAATGGCGGTTGTTCCCATAACAGCCGATAATTACCTCGATTCTGCCATTGACGGCAAATGGTACGCTGACAAGGATTATCACGATATGTATATTGCCGAAATTACGGAAATTTTAGAAAAGTAATCCTGTCATAAAATATCTTATTCGGGCAAAACTTTATATGAGGTGATTTTATGGCAAAGCAGGGTATGAAAAGACCTGAAATTGACAGAAAACCTGTAAATGA
>CAMDZU010000183.1 GCA_945910715.1 uncultured Clostridia bacterium | reverse complement strand
TTCCGAAATTTCCGATGCCTGCGACTTGCAGAGCAGCGAGATTTCCGAGATTAAGGAAAAGCTGGAGGCTATCGCAGGAGTTGCAAGGAAAAATGCGGCAACGGCACAGGAAAGCGCCGCTTCCAGCGAGGAATTAAGCAGTCAGGCTCGTATGCTGGAGGAGCTGCTTCAGAATTTCAGCAAGTAAAACAGGGCAATATAAAGGAAACCGTACCAATCAAGGCGTGCAGCCTTTAATCGGTACGGTTTTTCTGATTGATTTAAGTTGGTAAGTAAATTTCGGAAAATTTCAGATAATATTGTCTTATATTACTTGATTACTCGAAAGAAATGTAGTATAATAAGAAAGATAGTAAATATGATGAAAAGGAAAACAGTATGGCAAGACGCAGAAAAAAGAAAAACACATTATCAGCCGCAATAGTGATACTTAACCTGCTTATTGTGGGAATAATCATTATAATGTGCGTTCTCATATACATTTATATGACAAAGGAAACGGACAACGGCAGAACCGAGCGGTCAACCACAATTTCCTCCTCCACGTCCGTAGGCACAACCGCTCCGACTCAGGCTACCACCACAACCACCACAACCACCGTCAGCATGACCAAGGTTTCCACTACTCCGCCCGAAACGGTTATTATTGAAACTGAGCCTGTTGCAACAACTCCCGACAATACGGAGGAGGCAGGCGACAGCACTCTCCAGTCACCTGTTGACACGGCTTATTTTACAGACGATTTGTTTATCGGCGACTCCATTTCAACGGGACTTACAGGCTACGGCTATCTGCCGACAACAAACGTTTTCGCACAGATAGGACTTAACCCCGAAAGCGTTCTTACCAAAGAGGTTGACGGCTACACCGTTTCATCAAAGGTTGCCGAAAAGCAGCCAAAGCGCACCTACATAATGCTTGGCTCCAACGGAATAGGCTTCCTTGAACCATCCTATATGGTGGACAAAATGAAGGAGCTGCTTGCTGTTATCGAGGAGGCCTGCCCAACAACACAGATTGTCATTATCTCAATCACTCCCGTAACCGCCGCTCACGAGGCAAATTCAGCAGAGAATATGACCAACATCAATGCATATAACGAAATGCTGAAACAGCTTGCAAGGGACGGTGGCTACAAGTATATCGACCTCTGCTCGCTGTTCAAGGACGAGAGCGGATATTTCTCCTCCGCTTATGCAGAGGCGGACGGACTGCATTTCTTAGGCTCAGCTTATGTTGCCATGCTCAATTATATAAAGAGCGAGCTTGGTTAATATACAAAGAAAGGAAAATAAAAATGAAGAAAATAATCATACCTGCGCTGCTTTCCGCAATTATGCTTTTAAGCGCCTGCGGAGGCAATGCAAGCACTACAACACAGGGAACAGATTCAGCCGTGGCAGAGGTAACAGCGGCTCCTGCCGACATTACGGCGGCGGTAATTGCAGAGGTGCCCGTAAGCTCGGGGGTTGCAAAGACAGTCAGCGATATTGCTGACTATTACGACGTTGACGCTTCCACCCTTGCGGACGCTTCCTTCTACATCTGCGGCTCGGGTGCTTATCCCGACGAGCTGGCGGTGCTGAAGTTCAACGACGAGGCAGGAGCAGAGGCAGGCAAAAAGGCTTTGCAGGCTCGCCTTGATTCACAGATTGAGCTTTACACCACCTATACCCCCGACGAAATGTATAAGCTTGAGGGCGCAAAGGTATTTGCAAGCGGAAACTACGCCGTTTACATTGCCCTCTCCGACAACGACAAGGCTAACGAAATCGTAAAAGGCTATCTTGGTTAATCACAAATTGCGAAAGGCGGTAATTCTATGGCGGCGGAATGTATGGTCATTTCACTGATTGTTCTTGCAATATTCGTCTGTTTCTTTAAAACAAAGCGAAAAAAATGGGCATACTCCTCCTTACCGTTGCTGGTTTTGCCCCTTGCAAACGGCATTATGTCCTACTTCTTCAAAATCGTGCTTAAATCGGAGATAACCCTTTACTGCGCTTTTATCACGGTTATTGTAGCGTTAATAGTGGCTTGTATCTGGATTGGCATTTGCAGTATGACAATGATAACGGGGAAACGTACCCGAATACCCTATCTTGGCGTAATGATTCTGTTCAACCTGCTTCTTGCCATAATTCTTATCACCCACTATTACAACCTTGCAGCGCCTGCTGCTGTTTAATCAGAGAAAAATCCTCAATCACCTTTGTGACTGAGGATTCAGTCCGTCGAAAAACGTGCCACTGGCACCTTTTTCGAGAATAATGTTGCGATAACCATTCACTTTTGGGACGCTTTTTTTCTTGAAAAAAGCGTCCCAAACCCTTGCAAACTTGGTACTATTGCGAAGCAATAGTACAGAGCGCCTTTAAATAGGGGAATTTCGGCTTCTGCGGAAGCCGACTTAGGGCGCTGCCCTAAGAACCCGCAAGCCTTTGAAAAGGCTTGACCTAAACTTTTAAAATGACTTTATCGACAGTCTGAATCCTCAATCACCTTTGTGACTGAGGATTTTGTTTTTATGAGTAAGGCGCTTATTCAAACTTAAACCAGTCAAAATCAAACTTGCAGCCCGGCAGGAACACAAAGCTTATATCGTTTCTGCCGCTGATTTTATCAAGGGCAAACGTCCTTTCGGTGTATTCCTCGGCGTGTTCAAATTCAAGCAGCTGGGTCTGCTGCTGACCGCCGCCGCAGGGGGTGTAGCGAAGCTGAATTGTGTTTTTGTCCTTGGGAGTTCTGCCGCAGACGGTAATTGAGCTTGTTCCCTCGCCGAAGTCCATTTCCGTAAACTGGATAACAACGTTGTTGCCGATATTCTCGATTCTGTCCCCGACAATGCTGTATTCGTCGCCGTACAGTCCGTCGTTCTGAACGGGCGAAAGCTTTTCGTAAGCCTTTTCCGTTTTCACAAACTCAAAGCCGCCGAAAATGCACTGTCTTTCAACCACAAAGGCAACCGACTGCAAGCCCGAAATTCTTTCGGGAAGCACAAATTCCTCTGGGTCGAAGCCGTCCCATCTGTTATTGGGCGCAAAGCTTACCTTATCTATAAGTCTGCCGCCCTTGTCGGGATTGCCAAGCCATATTTCCACAGGGAGCGGCTCGTTCCAGGAATTGCCGCAATGGAGAATAAGCCTGTCGCTGCCGAATTTGCCGAAATCAACGTTGTCAAAGCCAATAACCGTTCTTCCCTCAATGCCGCTTACTGCGCCACGCTCAACTACCTTGAGATGAGTGTTGGTGAAGCCGTAAAGGGCTGCGGAAATAAGCTTGTAGGGCGTTGTAACAGCGTCCCCAAGTCCCGTAATTTCAAAGGCAAGGTCGCTTATTATTTCGGGATTATCCTTTCCGTTTTTGCACATTGCACGGAGAATAAATTCGCCGTCCCCCTTTGCGGTAACTACTGCGCCCTTTTCGTTTGCCGTTGCCTCGGCGATGGGGGTTTCAATGCCGTTGGGCAGCACGCATTTCCAGATAATATCCGAATAGCCTGCGTTTTCTGGGAGCAGCCTTGCGAAAACTTCAACGGATTTTGTGTTCTCGTCAAGCCTTGTTGTGGGAGCGGAAAGCTCAATTTTCCGCAGAGGAATTTCGTCAATTTCAGGCTGAACGTAAACAGGGTAACAGGGTGCAACGGAAATGCCCACGGGCTTTTCACAGGGCAATGCCTTAAGCGTGACAGCCGCCTTTTCAAGTCCCTTTGAGGTGATTTCAACCTCAATTTCTCCGCTTTCAAGGGTTGCTTCTATCATTGCGATAAGCTTTCCGCTGAACAAGCGGCGGGAGCTGCCCTTGTAGGAATCGTAGTCGGTGCTGTCGCCGTTATCAAGACCAACCAGTCTGCCTGCGCCCTTTACCGTAACTTTAACCCGGTTTCTTGCGTTGGGCACGGGGTTATTGTCCTTATCCACGGCGCTAATTTCAAGGAAGGTCATATCACGTCCGTCAGCCCTGATAATGTCCTTGCCTGTTTTTGCAACCAGCTTTTCAGCCTCGCCGAATGAGGAAATGGTTTTCTCGAC
>CAMDZU010000182.1 GCA_945910715.1 uncultured Clostridia bacterium | reverse complement strand
AGATTTTCTCGGTTATCTTCCTGCTTGGCGTTATGCTGGCTGCAGCAGCCTGCGGCGGTCAGACGGCGGAAACCACATCAGCAGCCGATACGACAGCGGCACAGAATACTGAAACAGAAAACACAACAGCAAACGAGGTGGAAGAAGTGGCAGACACTGAATATGTAATCGAAAACGGCGTTACGGACAGAATGATTGCTTTATCAAGACTTAACGAGGGCAACAGGGTGCGCCTTGCAAACGTGCTGAAAAAGGCGCAGAACGGCGAGGAAATCACAGTTGCGTACATAGGCGGCTCAATTACACAGGGCTCGTCGGCAGGGGACGACCTTTGCTACGCTCGTCTTACTACAAACTGGATTCAGGAAACCTTCCCTGAGGCAAAGGTAAATTACGTCCGTGCAGGTATCGGCGCAACAGGCTCATATATCGGCGTTCACAGAGTGGACAGAGATGTTTTAAGCTTTAACCCCGACCTTGTTTTTGTTGAATTCCTTGTAAACGACACAACGGAAAACACCGACAGAAACGTTAATTCCTACGACAGCCTGCTCCAGAAAATCTGGAATTACGAATCCTCTCCCGCAATTGTTACCATTGCAATGACTCAGGAAAACGGCACAAGCTTTGTTGACTATGTACTGCCAATTGTTCAGAAGTACGATTTGCCGATGATTTCCTACAAGAACGCAATTATGGACGTTATCGAAAAGGGTTATATCAAGTGGTCAGATATTTCCAACGACAACATTCACCCCAACGTTGAGGGTCACGCAGCTTTAACTCAGCTTATCACTGCATATTTAAGCGACGTTCTTGCCGATATTGACAGCATTTCCGGCGCAGAGAGCGACCTTTCGGAGCCTTACACAGAGAACAAGTACGCAAACGCTTCTCTCGTGGCATACGGTGATGAACGTATTACCGAATGCGAGGGCTTCCAGGACAGCGAAAACAACTTCGGCAACATTCCGGGCTTCTGGAGAGCAACCGCAAACGACGGCCATTTCGGCGAAAACGATAAGCTTACATTCACAGTTGAGGCAAAGAATATCGGTATTCTTTACGGCAGACTTGTCGGCGGCGGCGGAACCTTTACGGTTACAGTTGACGGCGAAACAAAGGCTGTAATCAGCGAAAACTTTGACGGCGGCTGGGGCAGCTATGTAGAGTGTCAGGAAGTGGCAAGCTTTGACGAGGCGGGCACTCACGTTGTTGAAATCACGCCTGTAAGCGTTGAAAGCGGCGAAAAGCAGTATGTTGTAATTTCCTGCCTTGCTATAAGCTGATTTTGTATTTGAATAATAGTAAAACCTCCTGTGCCGATTTTTTGGCATGGGAGGTTTTGGTTATATAAGGTGTTCACTCTTTATAAAGTTGAGCATTTTTTGTGAATATCCAATGGGCAATAAGGGATTATTGCTGCAGATAATTTTGTGTGTAATTTCACCTGCTTTTTGGGGATTATCCGTCAAAAGCGTTTTTATGCAATATTCAAGCCGCAGACAGTTTTCTTCGGTTGGATTTTCAATCCATTCCAAAACGGAATTATCGTCAATTTTATTCGGGAAAAGCTCCAGCTCCGCCATATCGCTTACTTCTTTTACTGTGGGATAATAAAAGGACGCCTTGCGGTTTAAATCGGAAAAATCGGCATTTATCAGATTGAAATTGACAATTTTGTTTGATGAAAAGCTTTTTCTTCTGTGAAAAATTTGGTCTATATTTATCGGCTCAATGGGCGTATATTCATAATTGCAGAAATATATTTTTTCGGCTGTTTGCGTGTCGATTTTGGAACAACAGTATTCATTGAGGGGAATAACAGTAAGACAGCGTATTTTTTTGCCCAGCACTGCGGCGGCTGTCGCCTTATGATGACCGTCTAACAGTGCGCTTACAAAGCCATATTGGTGATAGGCAAAGCCTCGGACATTGCCGTTATTTTTCAGCAAGTCTATGTAGTATTCAACACGCTTTTGGTTTATTGCGTCAGCAGACTGGGTTGGGTAGAGAAACAGGGGAACGCAGTCGGTAACGTCTGAGAAATAGTCGTTGTAATAGCATTCGCACACAGCAGGATTTTTTGCAAGGCTGTTGGGAACGGAACAGAAAAATCGTCCGTTTCCGTCTGTGGGGTAATATTCAATATCCGCAAGGGCATAAAAGCCGTCCTCAAGCAAATTCAGAAAAGGTTTCAGGGCTTCAAAGGCTGTTTCGGGATTTGCGTATTCCCCGTTAAGACAGCTTCGAACTGTATCAAGCTCTTTGCAGTCAATATTATCCGTTCCATAGCCTGCTGCCAGCAAGCCCTGACAGGTGGGACATTCGGTAGGGCAATATCCCTGAACAATAGGCTTTCCGTTCAAAAGAAGATGTTTATATGCGTAATCGTCGGAATCGGGCTTGCCGTAAGCGCATTCAAGCTTTCCAAGACCGTTTGATACTTTGAAAACAATTGCATTGTCAGACGGATTATCGACATTGCCTGCTTTGCCGATTATTTCAATTTTAGCCTTGCTCATTTCCCCTCTGTATTCTCCAGCACCCTTCTCAGCATTTCCCCATACCTTTCATTCAGCTCCGCAGGCTCTACAATTTCCGCATTTGTGCCGAACTGGAAAAGCCAGCCGAAAAACGGCTCGGGCTGCTGTGTTTTGATGGACACGTTTACTGTGAAATGTTCCTCTCCGTCCTTGGTAACTATAATGTCCTTGCCGAATCGGTCGATAACGGAATTTATAAGGCTGTTGTCAAAGCGGAGGGTAACACGCTGTGATTTTCCGCTGAACATTGAAAAGGTGGAGCTCATATAGTCGGAAAGGTTGAAGTTTTCGGGACGGGGCTGTGCCTCCTCGTCAAGAATCTGAACGCTTTCCATTCTGTCAACACGGAAATTGGAAATATCGTTGTACTTTTCGTAGTAGGCAATAAGATAATAGCTCTGATTGTTCCATGCAAGAACATAAGGAGAGCAGGTGCGCAGTCCCTCACGGTATTTCTTCTTCTTGTCCAGACCGTAATCGAAATATTTAAAGGAAATTTTCTTGTTTTCGGCAATGGCACGGTGAATGTTGTCAACGTTGAGATAAATTTTTTCGTTCATTGACTTTTCACGGTCCGCAATGAAAACCTGCCGCTGAAGCTGCTTTGCTTCATGTACGCTTGCAAGGGTTTCCAGCTTTTTAACAAGCTCCCTTGACTTTTTTTCGGTGAGGAAGCGTGAGGAGGTAACTGCGTCGGCAAGAAGCTTCAGCTCGGGCAGCTCAAATTCCCTGCTTGCAACGTAATATCCCGGGTAACGCCCCTTTATTGTGATAATGTCAAGCCCGAAGGACCTCAGCGCTTCAATGTCCTCGTAAAGCGCCTTTCTTTCGGATTTTATGCCGTAGCTTTCCAGCTTGAGTATAATATCCGGCATAGAAATGCTGTGATTTTCGTCTGTAAGCTCGCTGAGTATTTTGTAAAGATAAAGTATTTTCAGGCGCTGATTGGGAGATTTTATGCTGTTGCTCATTCTATCACCTCATATAATTGTGTTGCCTTAGTTTATACTGCTATTCTATCACACTCAATGTCCTATTGTAAGTACAATAACCCCGATTGAACAAAAACGGTCATTTTCTTTTCCTATTATTTTATTCTAACACAATTGTCTGTATTTGTCAATTTTTAGAAAATGCTGCAAGCCAAGCCGTGTATTACAGCTTGAAAAGCGCCCTTTTTGTCAGGCAATAATCGGCTTTGATTTGGTTTATGTAAAATATTTGAAAATAATTCTTGCAATATTCCGAAAAATGGTTTATAATGTAAATAATGGCAAAAATAAACATTTATATGGGAAAGGAAGTTTGTGAGATGAAAATAACAGAGGTAAAAATCAGAAAGATTTTTAACGAGGGAGTGCTTAAAGCAATAGTTTCAATCACTATCGACGATTGCCTTGCTGTCCACGAAATAAAGGTTATTCAGGGCAATTCAAGACTTTTTGCCGCTATGCCAAGCCGCAGGGATGAAAAAGGCGTTTTCAGGGACATTA
>CAMDZU010000181.1 GCA_945910715.1 uncultured Clostridia bacterium | reverse complement strand
CTGTCTGTACATTGTGACCGTAGTTGTATGAGCCGCTGCTGCTGACATTGCCGCCGTCAAGGGTACATTCCCACATACCCACGGGATATGCGTTAAAAAACTCCTCAAGGTACTCCTCAAAGCCTGCCGACTGCTGTATATTGGGGGTAAAGGTCTTTGAAAATCTTTCACGGTTGCCCGAGTCGGCGCAGGACAGCAATTCCTCTATTGCTCCGTTGGCGGCACTGCGGTCGGTGGTTCATTCGTTTCTCCATTTATCCGTAACGTTTTCATAGCTCATACTCTCTATTTTTGTTGTCACGGAAGAACTGATTTGGGTAACAATAATAGTAAGTGCTGTGCCCACAGGAAGCACAAGCAGCAGCGAGCCTATGACAATAAATACCACAGGGAATGCTTTGCCTTTATTCTTGGGTTTTTGCTTGGTTATAATTCCTGCTATAAGGAATATCAGTCCCGCAATAAACAAAATGCCCAACAATATAATAACAATCATCAGAAAAACAAATGTCATTGACGCAAAAGCCACAATTCCGCCCTCTTTCCGCTTTATTATAATAATTATAGCCTGACGAGGAGGTATTGTCAATGACTGTAAAGCACGGCGGCGAAAAGCTATTGTTATATTCTTTCAGATATGATATACTTTAAAAAAAGCAAGGGGGGAAAGCTATGAGCGCAATTTATCCCGTAATCGGAAATCAGACAAGACTGCCCTTTTATCTCACGGGAATCGGCGTTTCCGAATGTGAATACCACATCAAGCGTGAACAGGGGCTTGTTTCACATCAGTTTTTGTTCACCGCTGAGGGCGCAGGCAAGGTGTTTTTAGACGGGCGAAGCTTCGTAATGAAAAAGGGAAGCATGCTTTATTTATCGCCGGGAGTGCCTCACGAGTATTACCCCGCAAACGGTCAGTGGAAAACCTGCTGGTTTGTTTTCAGAGGAGCTCATCTGGGGGAAATAATGCAGGCTCTGGGCTTTGAAAAGTATATGCTTTGCACGGGGGTGAATACAGAGCCGTCGGAGCAGATTTTTTCCCGCATTTTTTCGGCGGCTTCCGACCATATTTACGGAAGCGAAAAATGCTCGGAGCTGATTTATGAGTTTATACTTAACAGCGTTGGACTTTTTACCGAGCAAAAGCAGTCTGAGGCTGTGGGCGGCGTTCTCGACAGGGTTATTTCCTACATTGAACAGAATTACGGCAGGGACATTACTCTTGCAGAACTGGCCGGGGTTTCGGCTCTCACACCCCAGTATCTTTGCAGGATTTTCAAGAAAAAGATGGGAATGAGACCTCTTGAATATATTGCAAGACGGAGAATTTCGGCGGCAAAGCTGCTCCTTGACAACAGCGAAAAATCTGTGCAGGAAATAGGCTGCGAAGTGGGTTATCCCGACCCTACATATTTCGGAATTGTTTTCAAAAGGTACGAGGGAATTTCTCCAGGAACATACCGCAGAATAAAAAATACCATTGCGATTTAAAAAGCTAATATCTTAAGATTATCTCAGATATTTCAGATTGAATCTGCTCTTATAATGCGATATAATCAAGGTGAAATTACGAAAGGAGCTGTTTCATTTTGATTAAATCCGTAAGAGTTTTAGCGGCGGTATTATGTGCGGCGTTTGTTGTATCGGCAATGCCTGCGGTAAGCGCCGAGGAGGAGGTAAACACCGTGAATATTGTTATTGACGGCTCAAAGGCAAATACAGCCGAAAATATGCTGTACAGAGGCTCGGGAATGGTGACAGCCAACAATTCCTCCAGACTTCTGCTTGATTACAAAGCCGAAAATCCAAAGGCATACAACGAAATCCTCGAATACATTTTCGGCGAAGATGGACTTTGCGTAAATCATCTTAAAATTGAAATGGGATCCGATATAAATTCATCATCGGGCACAGAGCCTGCCGTAATGCGCTATGAGGACGAAAAGGCGGACGTTACAAGAGGCACAGGCTATCAGCTTGCGGCGGACGCAAAGAAGATTAACTCCGACCTTACCCTTGATATGCTGTGGTGGAGCGAGCCTTTGTGGGTATCAAAGGCAGAGGACGTTTATGCTGCACGCTACAAGTGGTACAAGGAAACCCTTGTTGCCGCCTATGAAACCTACGGTCTTGAATTTGATTATGTAAGCGCAACTCAGAACGAAAGAGCCTCCGACTCCGAGTGGATAAAGTATCTTGCGGCTCATCTTGACAGCGAAACCGACTGCCCCTATGATTTTTGCGCAATAAAGATAGTAGCGGGGGACGAGGTGTGCACCTGGAATATTGCAGGGGATATGCTTGAGGACGAGGATTTGCTGAATGCAATCGACGTTATTGGCAGCCACTACACAAGCTGGTCCTCCGACAAGGCGCAGCAGCTTGCGGAGGAATACGGCAAGGAGCTGTGGTTCAGCGAGGCAAGCTCCTCAATGGTATATTCACAGGGTACATATCGTTTTGACGGCAACGGCTCGGGAATGAACGACCTTAACGGCGTACTTGATATTGCAAACCGCTTTATTACAATGTACCCAGGCGGCAAAATGACCCTTTGCGAATATCAGCCCATTGTTTCCGCTTATTACGACGGTTCGCAGTACTGTCACAAGCAGTTTATCACCGCAAACGAGCCTTGGAGCGGCTATTACACCCTTGACAGCGGATTTTTCATGAAGCTCCATTTTTCGCAGTTTTTCAAAAAGGGCTGGGCGTTCATTGACGGCGCCTGCTATGCAGACGGCTCGGCAGGCGGTGACGGACACGCTCTTGTGGACGCAACCTACAGCTATATGACCGCAGCGGATACAGCAACGGGCGATTACAGCACAGTAATCACAAATACAACGTCAGAGCCGATTACTTACAATTTTAACGTTTCCAACATTGACAAAGCAGGCTCGGCGGTAAACGTATGGGAAACAAGAGGTCCCGACGGCGGCGAATACAACGAAAATTACTTCAGGCACGTTGATACAATAATTCCCGAAGCAAGCGGCGAAAGCTACACCTACAGCGTTACGGTAAAGCCTTATTCCATTGTGACCTTATCCACCCTTGAGGTTGAGGAAAAGGAATACGCAAATGCTCCCGAATCAGACAGAGCGGTACTTGAACTGCCTTACTCAGACGATTTTGAGTATTCAGACGAGTATCTTTCATCAAGAGGCAATGCTCCCAGATACACCACCGACCAGGGCGGCGCATTCGAGGTACAGAAAACCGACGAGGGCAACGTGCTCATGCAGATGATTACCCCCGATATAAAGGCGAATGAGTGGGGCGGCACACCTGAGCCAACAACCTGCTTCGGCGATGACAGATGGTACAATTACAGTATAAGCGCCGACGTCAAGCTTGAAAAGTCCGAGGATTCCTCAAAGAATTACGCAGGAATCGGACTGAGATATATCTTAGGCTGTATTGGAGCAAGCGGCTATCATATACAGCTATGGGAAAACGGCACATGGAAGCTGCTCAGAAACGGCAGGGAGCTTGAAACGGGCAGCACAGACGCTGATATAAGGGGCTGGGTAAGCCTGAAATTAACGGCGGAAAACAATACAATAACAGCGTATATTGACGATAAGCAGGTGTGCGAGTACAAATGCTCCGAGGAAGCCCTTTTAGGCGCAGGACGGGGCGCACTGTACAGCTCCTACAACCGCAATTGCTTTGATAACCTTAAGGTTGAGGCTGTGGGCGACGAGGTGTATATAACCCGTTTTGACAACACAGACAGCTGCGTAGAATACAGCGGCGATTGGGAGCAGGAAACAATCAGCTCCTTCAAAAATTACAAGAGAAGCGCCGCAACAGGCAGCGAGGGCTGCTCGGTTACTTTTAAATTCAACGGCACAGGCTTTGGTGTAACAGGCGTTTCCAAAACAGGCTCAATAAAGGTTGAAATTGACGGTAACCAGGCTGAAAGCGACTATGAAATACCAAAGGGCGGCTTCAGACAGACCTATTATTACAAGTACGGTCTTGAAAAGGGCGAGCATACCGCCGTTATCACCGTAAACACAGGCAATGTGTGCGTT
>CAMDZU010000180.1 GCA_945910715.1 uncultured Clostridia bacterium | reverse complement strand
CGAAAGAAGGAGCAATACTGCAATAAACGGGAGCGCCCTCCTTGAGCAATTCCTTTACTGCGTCCACGTCCCAGCGCACTTCTTTTGCATTCTGTGGGCAGGCAACAAAGCACTGACCGCAGAGAATACACTCGTCGTTTACAATATGCGCCTGATTGTCCGCAAAACGGATTGATTTTACGGGACAATGACGGATACATTTATAGCAGTTTTTGCAGTTGGATTTTTTCAGCTTAAGATAATTCTCCATAATTAACTCCTATCAGACTTTCTGCAAAATGTACTTGTTGAATATATCGTCGAAATTGCTTTCGGTAATTCCTGTAACAATTTCATCGTCAAACTTGACCGAAACGCCCTCTGTTACTCCCTCGGAGCATTTTCCCAGACAGAAAGCGGCATTTACCTTAACCTTGTCCTCAAGGCTGTTGTCCTTGATTGCCTTGTTTATTTTCTCAACGATTTTGTACGAGCCACGAACGTGGCAGGAGCTTCCGATACAAACAGAAATGGTCATTTTGGGAAATCCTTTCACAGAATATATTTGATTTAATTATACTACACGGTTATCAAATAAGCAACACCGAAAAGTAATATATTTGTATATAATTTTTCACTATTGCCTAAAATTCCGGTAAGTGAATATTTTTTAGGCTACCCGTAAAGGATAGCCTAAAAATATATGTGTAACTAAATTATTCGTACTCGCAAACACTTGCCCAGGCGGAGAGGAATTCCTTTTCCTCAGGCTTGCCCTTAACAAGCTGTGAAGCTGCAACGATAGGGAGCCACTGCTGAACGTACTGCTTTGGTGTATCGCTCTTCTTGCAGAAGGTGTTGAGATACTTTTCAGCGATTTCGTCCTTGCCTGCAAGCTTGAAAAGGAGATAGCTTCTTGCTACATCGCCCGAAGCGTTGCCCTGTGTAGCGTGAGCCCAGTCAATGATGAAAACAGAGCCGTCATCCTTGATGATAACGTTGCTGGGGTTGAAGTCGCCGTGGAGCACCTTTGTGTGCTTCTTCATACCGTCAAGTCTTGTGTGGAGCTCGTATCTTGTTGTAGCGTCAAGACCGCTCTTGGAAATCTTAGCCTGCATCTTGTCTGTGTGCTTGTTAAGCATAGGAGCCTTCTTGCTGTGAATGTCCATCTGAATGTCAACGAACATTTCAATGTATTCGTCAATCTTTTCAGGGTTCTTATCCATCATTTCAGCAAGAGTTGTGTCCTCGATAAAGTCTGTTGAAATAGCCCACTTGCCGTCAACAACAGCAACCTCGCGGATTTTGTTTACGTTAAGTCCTGTTTCCTCGATTCTTGCTGTATTAAGAGCTTCGTTTAAAATGTCAGCCTTTGAGAAGTCCTCTGCAAAAACCTTGATCGCCTTGTCGCCGTCACGGTAGATTGTCTTGTTTGGTCTTTTTGCGATAACAGTTTCAAGTTTCATAAGAATATCCTTTCATAATCAATACTGCAATGCAGGTGAATTTCACCTGCACAGCATATTGTGTTAATTATTTGCCATAATAAGCCTTGAGGTACATATCCTTGATTTCGCTCATGAGCGGGTAGCGTGGGTTAGCGCCTGTGCACTGGTCGTCGAATGCCTGCTCGGTCATTTCGTCAAGTCTGTCTAAGAAGTTCTTTTCGTCAATGCCGTATTCCTTGATCGTCTTCTTTATGCCGCAAGCGTCACGGAGCTCGTTGAGCTTCTTGATAAGGTTTTCAACCTTTTCATCGTCGTTCTTGCCGCCGATTCCGCAGGCTGCTGCGAACTGAGCGTACTTAGCCTTTGTCTTAGGATAAGCGTACTGAGAGAATGTACCCATCTTTGCAGGAACTTCAGCAGCATTGAATCTGATAACGTGGTCAAGCATAAGTGAGTTTGCAATACCGTGCGGGAGGTGATGGAATGCGCCCAGCTTGTGAGCCATTGAGTGACATACGCCGAGGAATGCGTTTGCGAATGCCATACCTGCCATTGTGGATGCGTTAGCCATAGCTTCACGGGCTTCAACGTCTGTCTGACCGTTTTCCATACATCTTGGGAGGTACTTGAAGATAATCTTTGCAGCTTCTGTTGCAAGACCGTCTGTGTAAGGAGAAGCCATTACGGATACGTAAGCCTCGAGAGCATGGGACATAGCGTCGATACCGGAAGCGGCTGTCAGACCCTTTGGTGCGCTCATCATATTGTCTGCGTCAACGATTGCCATGTCAGGCAGCAGCTCATAGTCTGCAAGAGGATACTTAACTCCTGTCTTTTCATCTGTGATAACTGCGAAAGGAGTAACCTCGGAGCCTGTACCTGAAGATGTCGGAATAGCAACAAAGTAAGCCTTTTCGCCCATCTTGGGGAATGTGTAGATACGTTTTCTGATATCAACGAAACGCATTGCCATATCCATGAAGTCAACCTCAGGGTGCTCGTACATTACCCACATAATCTTAGCTGCGTCCATTGCGGAGCCGCCGCCAAGTGCGATAATTACGTCAGGCTGGAACATATTCATCTGCGCTGCGCCTTCCTTAGCTGAAGCAAGGGACGGGTCGGGAGCAACGTTGTAGAAGCAGGCATGTGTAATGCCCATCTGGTCTAACTTGTCTGTGATAGGCTTTGTATAGCCATTCTGATAAAGGAAGGAGTCGGTTACGATAAACGCCTTCTTCTTGCCCATTACTGTGCCAAGCTCGTCAAGAGCAACAGGCATGCAGCCCTTCTTGAAATATACCTTTTCAGGCGTTCTGAACCAAAGCATATTCTCTCTCCTTTCGGCAACTGTCTTTATATTCAATAAGTGCTTTACGCCAACGTTCTCCGATACGGAGTTGCCGCCCCATGAGCCGCAGCCCAATGTAAGGGAAGGAGCAAGCTTGAAGTTATAAAGGTCGCCGATACCGCCCTGTGAAGAAGGAGTGTTTACGAGAATACGGCAGGTCTTCATTCTTTCGCCGAATTCTGCAATCTTTTCCTTTTCTGTTGAAGCGTTGAGATAAATTGATGATGTATGACCGTAGCCGCCGTCAGCAACAAGCTGTTCAGCCTTTGCTACTGCGTCCTCAAAGTCCTTCGCCTTGTACATAGCAAGTACGGGAGAAAGCTTTTCGTGTGCGAATTCCTCGCTGATGTCAACGCTTTCAACCTCGCCGATAAGAATCTTTGTGTCCTCGGGAACTGTTACGCCTGCAAGAGCAGCGATTGTAACAGGCTTCTGACCAACGATCTTAGCGTTAAGAGCGCCGTTGATAAGGATTGTCTTGCGTACCTTGTCGATTTCGTCGTCCTTGAGGATATAGCAGCCTCTGTCAACGAATTCCTTCTTAGCCTGTGCATAAACGTCCTTGTGGATAATTACGGACTGCTCGGAAGCACAGATCATACCGTTATCGAAAGTCTTTGAATGGATAATGGAGTTGACTGCAACTGTAACGTCTGCTGTGTTGTCGATGATGGCGGGAGTGTTACCTGCGCCAACGCCGAGAGCAGGCTTGCCTGATGAATAAGCAGCACGAACCATTCCGGGACCGCCTGTTGCAAGGATAATGTCGGATTCCTTCATAACAGTGTTTGTAAGGTCGAGGCTGGGAACGTCGATCCAGCCGATGATACCTTCGGGAGCGCCTGCCTTTACAGCAGCTTCAAGTACAACCTTTGCAGCTTCGATTGTGCAGTTCTTTGCACGGGGATGCGGGCTGATGATGATACCGTTTCTTGTCTTTAAGCAGATAAGAGTCTTGAAGATAGCTGTGGAGGTTGGGTTTGTTGTAGGAATAACCGCTGCAACAACGCCGATTGGTTCTGCAATCTTCTGAATACCGTAAGCCTTGTCCTCTTCGATAACGCCAACTGTCTTGGTGTTCTTGTAAGCGTTGTAGATGTATTCAGCTGCGTAGTGGTTCTTGATAACCTTGTCCTCAACTACGCCCATGCCTGTTTCTGCAACAGCCATCTTTGCGAGAGGAATTCTCATCTGGTTTGCAGCTGTTGCGGCAGCTAAAAAGATAGCGTCAACCTGTTCCTGTGTGTAGGTTGCAAACTTCTTCTGAGCCTCGCGAACCTGGGCGATC
>CAMDZU010000179.1 GCA_945910715.1 uncultured Clostridia bacterium | reverse complement strand
AGGCTGGCGCCTGTCAAGCGAAATTTATGCAAGATGACGGAAAAGATGCAAGCAATCCTGCGGCAAAGGCGGCAGCCGTTAATTGTGCGGTGTTGCCTTAGTATTATTCCTTTTCAAGAAAATATGTAGCCTCCATATCAGCGGTGCAGAGGGCAAAAGCAAGGGGATAGCTTTCCAGCGCACGTCCCGTAAGATTGTTGTCCTCCGTTCCCGAAAAGCCCATGTGCCAGCGTATTGCCATTGCTTCCTCTCTTGAAAGGCGCATAAAGCCGCTTATCATATAAACCGACTTTTCGCCGTGTCCATAGGGGAGCGAATCCTCCGTGCGGTATGTAGGCACCTTTTCCCATTTTCCCTCGTCGTTTTTCACGTTGCGGAAATCACGCTTGTAAATATCCACCTTGCACATATCGTGGAGCAGAGCGGTTATTGCAATGCTTTCCGCCGAGTATTCAAGACCGTAAAGCTCTTTAACACGAGGACGCTCAAGATAGGCCTTAAGGCACTCGTAAACGTTTATTGAGTGCTCGCACAGTCCCCCCTCGTAGGAGCCGTGAAACCTTGTGCTTGCTGGAGCAGTGAAGAAGTCGCACTTGTTTATAAGGTAATCAAGCAGCTTATCCGCTCCGTCACGCTTTATGTTTTCCTTGTAGATTGAAATGAATTTTTCCTTTAGCTGTGCCTGTGTAAGTTTCTCCATAATATCTCCGTCAGTACAAAATTATCAGCTTTCTGCAATCAGAAATTGCGGTCGCTGTCGGCTTTCCCCTCGAACATTGCGGTTACAAGCTTGTCATTAAGGGGCTTGTCTGGCGGCTCAACATCAACCGCCTTCCGCATATTGTCAACCATTTTCTTTCGGTCGTATTTTGCGGCTGTAACTCCGCCCGTAAGCTCGTTCAGCGCCTGAAGAAAGTTTTCCTTTAATCCCATAATATCCCCCGTCAGAATTGGATCGGCTTGACGTTTCTTGTCAGCCTGTCAAAGGTGTAGTTTTTAGGGTCGTTTTTCAGCGCCTTTATTATATCCTCCAGCACTAGCACCGTGTTGTATCTGCTGTCATGGTCGTGCATAAGGATAACCGCTCTCGAAACTCCCTCCACCTCGTTAAGCACGTTGTTGTACATCTGAGTCCATGTTGCGCCAAGGGCGTCCTCGCTGTCAACGTTCCAGTCGAAGTAAATAAAGCCTCTCCGTGTCATTTCCTCGATTATGGCGTCGCAGGTTGCGGTATTGTAATCGTTAAGGCTGCCGCCTGGGAATCTGAACAGGTCGCACTTTACGCCTGTTGCCTCGTAAATAAGGTCGTAGGCGGTCTGAAAATCGTCAAGATATGCCTCCACGCTTTTGTAAATGTCCGTGTAAACGTGGCTTGCGGTATGCACGCCGATAGTGTGCCCCTTATCAACAATAAGCTTCATCAGCCGCTTGCACTCCTCGTTGTCCTGAGGTACAACGAAAAATGTCGCCTTTATATCGTATGTGTCAAGGTAGCTTAAAATGTTTTCGGTATATTTCGACGGACCGTCGTCGAAGGTGAGATAGATATAGTTTTCGTCCCTGTTGTAGATTATATCGTCCGTATTTTCGCAGTAAAGGTCGGTATGCAGGTCAGCATAGGGCGAGGGCGGTTCTTCCTGTGTTGTAGTTAATTCGGTGGTCTGGGGCGGAGCTGTGGTAGTAACCGCTGTTGTGGTAATATCTCCTCCTGCTTCAACTGAGCCGTCCGAATTTGCAATTACCTCCGCCGACTCAAAAAGCTTGTCAAAGGCGGACTTGTCCTTTTCATAAAGCAGCTCCACAAATTCCTTATCGTCAATTCCAAGCTGCTCAAAAACTGTCATAAATTCCTCGGCGGTATAATCGGTTTTGCCGTTGTAATAGTCCACCAATGCGGAAAGGGAAACGTTCTGCGCCTTTAATTCCCCTATTTCAGCCTCTTTCCCTGCGTTGCTTACACCGAAGCCAATAGCCAATGCCGTAGGCACGGTTATCATCAAAATCACTACTGCAATTATGAGATGCTTGAAAAATCTCACGCTACCAAAATACACAGCAATTCCTCCGTAATCTGTACAGAATATACAACTATATTACAATAATAAGCAGGCTTTGTCAATAGCTCTGCCTGTGCATTAACTTAGTATAACCCCTTGCGAAAATTTAATGCGCTGTGCGGATAACCACACAGCGCCTTGTTTATTTTTTCTGCTCTCCGCAAAGCTCCTCGTAAAGTCCCAGATAAAGCTTTGCCGACTGTTTCCAGCTGAAATCCTCCTTCATTACCTTTGAAACGAGAAGATTCCATCTGCGTTTGTCCTTGTATGCGTTATATGCACGGTTGATTGTGGTAAGCATATCCAGCGCATTGTATGAACGGAAGGTGTAGCCAAGACCCTTTCCGTCATCGTTTTCTGCGTCGGGAACGGAATCCTTTAATCCGCCGATGGCGCGCACAACGGCCACAGAACGAAATCTCATCGCAATCATCTGAGCAATGCCGCAGGGCTCGCTTTTGCTTGGCATAAGGAACATATCTGCCCCTGCGTAAATTCTTCTTGCAAGGTTATCGTCAAAGCCGCAGGTAAAGCTTACCTTGTCGGGGTGAGCGCTCTGCAAAGCCCTAAAAAAGTCCTCATAGCCCTGATCTCCCGAGCCGAGAACTGTCAGCTTGAAGCCGAGATTCAGTATTTCCTCAGCGGCGGCTTTTACAAGGTCTATTCCCTTCGGCTCAACAAGACGGGTTATCATAGCCATAACAGGTTCGTCCCCCGCAGGAAGACCCAGCTCTTCAAGCAGCCTTGTCTTGCAGAGGTTTTTGCCTCTTGTGCTGTCTGCACTGTAATTTTCCGCAAGCTGCCTGTCCGTTTCGGGATTGTACAGCTCCGTATCTATGCCGTTAAGGAAGCCTGTTGTCTTGTAGGTCTTGTTTTTCAGCTCCCTGTCCAATCCGTGGGAATACCACGGGTCAAGGATTTCCGCCGCATAGCTCGGAGAAACGGTGGTTACCTTGTCCGCCGTTTCGATTGCGCCTTTCATAAAGTTTACGTCGCCGTCGTACTCCATAATTGAGGCAAGGTGCAGCGGTATGCTCAGCACGTCCTCCAGAAGCTCCAGTCCGTATTGTCCCTGATACTGGATATTGTGGATTGTGAACACATTTTTTATGCCCCACATATTGTACTGGTGCTTGTAGTAAATGCTGTAATATACGGGAACAAGAGCGGTCTGCCAGTCGTTTGAGTTGATTATGTCGGGCTGCAGGTCAAGCTGCTGTACCATTTCGAGCACCGCCCTTGAATAAAAGGCAAAGCGCTCTGCGTCGTCATAGTAGCTGTAAATTCCGAAATCACGCTTGAAGTAGTATTCGTTATCTATAAGGTAATATGTAACGCCGTCAATTTCGGTTTTGAAAATACCGCAGTACTGACTTCTCCAGCCTACGGGAACATTGAAATTGGTGATATATTCAAGCTTCTCCTGCAGTTCCGCCCCTATTGAGTTCTTGTAGTAAGGAATTACTACTGAGCAGCTGTTTCCCGATTCGGCAAGGGCTTTCGGAAAAGAGCCTGCCACATCGGCAAGTCCGCCTGTTGAAACAAAGGGTCTGGCTTCGCTTACAACGTACAGAATTTTCATGAATAATCATCCTTTCATTCTTCTCAGCTCTTTCTGCTGATTATGAAATCAACAGCACCAAAGGAGAATGCAAGCGTTATGACAATACCATTGCTGTCGCAGTTTACTTCGGCGTCATAGCACGAGCTTTGAGGTGTAAGGCCGAGTTCAATATTCTTGGTGTTGGAAATGTTTACGGAGAAAAGACCGTTCTGCAGATTGAGGAATTCTCCCACACAGGCCTCTGCGTATTCGTCTGCCTCGGTGATTTTCTCGTTTGCATAGCGTGAAGCAATTTCACAGAACGGGCGTCTGCTGCAGCCGATTGCAGTGTATGCGCTTTCAGCTCCCGTTATTTCCTGAGAGCAAAGGCACTGGCACTTTATACCGGTATTGGTGGAGCAGCCTGCAAATGCGAAATCGTCGCCGATAAATCTGATTATATTGCGGATAAG
>CAMDZU010000178.1 GCA_945910715.1 uncultured Clostridia bacterium | reverse complement strand
AAACGTTTGGAAAAACGGAATGAACTTGATAAAAGCAAAAACAGCCGTGTAATCCACGGCTTGCATTTCAACCATAAAATCGATACATTTCAATGTTTACATATATCTATAAGAAAGGATTTTGCCAATGGAAACAGTAAAAGCTGTATGGGACTTTTTTCAGAATGAAATTCTCGGTATGGCATGGCTTGACAGGGCAATAACATCTTTGCTTGAGCTTACAGGACTTGATACAAGCGACAGAATAGGCGGCAGTATCAGATTTTTCATCTATGACTTAATAAAAATTATGGTGCTGTTAGCCGTGCTGATTTTCATTATTTCCTACATTCAAAGCTATTTTCCGCCTCAGCGCACCAAAAAAATCCTCGGCAGATTTCACGGCATAGGCGCAAATATTATTGCCGCATTGCTGGGCACGGTAACACCGTTCTGCTCCTGCTCCTCAATTCCGCTGTTTATGGGCTTTACAAGCGCAGGTCTGCCCCTTGGTGTAACCTTCTCATTTCTGATTTCCTCGCCTATGGTGGACTTAGGCTCACTTGTGCTACTTATGAGCATTTTCGGTTGGAAGGTTGCAGTCGTGTATGTGGCGCTTGGACTTGTTATCGCAGTTGCAGGCGGCACGCTCATTGAAAAGCTTCACCTCGAAAATCAGGTTGAGGAGTTTATACGAAACTGCAAAGCGGTTGATATTCCTCAGGAAGAACTGCACATAAAAGACCGTATAAAGTATGCCTATGAGCAGGTCTGCGGTACGGCGAGAAAGGTTTTCCCCTACGTTATTATAGGCGTTGGAATAGGTGCGGTAATACACAACTGGATTCCCGAAGAATTTATTATACAGGCTCTTGGCGGCGATAATCCTTTCGGGGTAATTATTTCGGCAGTTGCAGGCGTGCCAATGTATGCAGACATTTTCGGCACAATCCCCATTGCGGAGGCATTGCTTGGCAAAGGGGCTTTGCTTGGGGTCGTGCTGTCCTTTATGATGGCGGTAACTACCCTGTCGCTGCCCTCAATGATTATGCTCAGAAAGGCGGTCAAGCCCAAGCTGCTTGGTATTTTCACCGCAATCTGCACAACAGGAATTATTATTGTGGGCTATTTCTTCAATCTGATACAGCCCTTAATAGTATAAATTTTTACGGAGGTAAAACTATGTCACTGTTTAAATCAGGAAAGAAAAAGGAAGAAGCAAAAACTTGCTGCTGCGCCTGCTCGTCAAATCAGACCGAGGAAATTTCCCCCACCTGCTGCGGCGAGGAAATAAAAGGTATCTGCTGTATCAAGGTGCTTGGTGCAGGCTGCAAATCCTGCCACGAGCTTTTTGAAAATACGAAAAAGGCTGCGGCGGAAATGGGTCTTGGCATTGAGGTGGAATACATCACCGATATGCAGAAAATAATGGAATACGGCGTTATGAGTATGCCTGCTCTTGTTGTAAACGACAAGGTGGTTTCTATGGGCAAGGTGCTTAAAGCGGCTGAAATTGAAAAGCTGCTGACAAAAACGGAATAAGCGAAAGGAAAGCACAATGAGCAGAAAAAAGGTTGCCTTTATATGCGTGCACAACTCTTGCAGAAGCCAGATTGCAGAGGCTCTCGGGAAGCGTTTTGCTTCAGGGGTTTTTGACAGCTATTCCGCAGGCACAGAAACAAAGCCCCGTATAAATCCCGATGCTGTACGGCTTATGAAAAAGCTGTACAATATTGATATGGAGCTTACCCAATACAGCAAAACCGTTGATGAAATTCCCGACGCAGATATTGTTATTTCAATGGGCTGCGAGGTGGGCTGTCCCTATATAGGCAGAGAGTTTGACGAAAACTGGGGCTTGCCCGACCCGACGGGAAAAAGCGACGAGGCTTTCATTGAGGTTATCGGAAGTATTGAGAAAAACATAATGCGGCTGAAAAATTCGATAAAATAAAGAAAACGCAGTACCGTTTTTACGATACTGCGTTGATTTTTTGGATTAACCGAAGATTGAAAGCAGAACGCCTGCTGCAACAGCAGAGCCGATAACACCTGCAACGTTCGGACCCATAGCGTGCATTAAAAGGAAGTTTGAAGGATTTTCTTCCTGACCAACCTTCTGTGATACACGGGCAGCCATCGGAACGGCGGATACGCCTGCTGAACCGATAAGCGGGTTAACCTTACCCTTTGTGAAGAGATACATAAGCTTACCGAAGAGTACGCCTGCTGCTGTACCGATGCAGAATGCAACCAGACCAAGAACAATGATAAGGAGAGTCTTGATGCTGAGGAAGTTTTCGGCTGTTGCAGTTGCGCCGACTGTAACACCCAGCATAATTGTGATTATGTTCATAAGCTCGTTGGAAGCTGTCTTTACAAGTCTGTCAACAACGCCGGATTCCTTGAACAGGTTGCCCAGCATAAGCATACCAACCAGCGGAGCAGCGTCGGGAACGATAAATGCAACAAGCACTGTAACAACGATTGGGAAAAGAATCTTTTCACGCTTTGAAACAGTTCTAAGCTGACCCATCTTTACGGAGCGTTCCTTCTTTGTGGTAAGAACCTTCATAATCGGAGGCTGAATGAACGGAACAAGCGCCATGTACGAATAAGCCGCAACTGCAATTGAACCAAGGAGTTCGGGGGCAAGCTTTGAGGTAAGGAAGATTGCGGTAGGACCGTCAGCACCGCCGATAATACCTATCGAAGCCGCCTGTGCAAGGGTAAAGTCAACAAGACCAAGGGCTGTAAGTCCGCAAGCGCCAAGGAAGGTAATGAAGATACCGGCCTGTGCGGCAGCGCCTAAAAGCAGGCTCTTGGGGTTTGCAATCAGCGGACCGAAGTCGGTCATACAGCCGATACCCAGGAAGATAAGAGGCGGGAAAATCTGCAGCTTAACGCCGAGATAGAGTATATCCAGCAGACCGCCGTCATGAAGCACGTTTCCGTAGTTTACGCCCACATATTCCCCTGCCGCATTGACAGTGTTCCACAGCTCAGCGTGGTACATATTTGCACCGGGGATATTTGTAAGAGCCATACCGAAAGCAATTGGGAGCAGCAGCATTGGTTCGTACTGCTTAACAATTGCAAGATACATCAGGAAGAATGAGATAATAAGCATTACTCCCTGCTGCCAGCTGATATTTGCGAAGGCGGAATTCTGAAGCAAGCCGCCCAGTGTGTTTAAAAATACTTCCATTTTGTTCTCCTTTAACTGTTATTATGCCGTTAGAACGGGCGGGTGTTTTCGCTTATACCTGCAGCACCCCAGCCTGAACGCAGAGCCTTTTCTTTCTTCTTTACGCTTGTTATTCTGTACTGCTTGCCGTCAGCGGCGCTGTAAGCGGCAATAGCGGCGGAAATAACCGCAATAAGCTCTTCGTCGTCAGCCTCGTCCTCATCCTCCGCAGCGGCGGCAGGAGCAACAGAAGCCGCCTGTACAACAGCAGGCTTTGCTTCTTCAGCGGCAGGCTTCTTTTTCTTGCCTGTGCCGCCCATAAGCTTGCCGAAAAGCCAGAGAACGCCAACAAGAATCAACAGAATAAGGAATACGACTACCAGACCTGTGATTACAACCGCAAAAACATATCCCCAGTCGTCCTGAGCATACAGATTGCCGACGTCTTTAATCATCAGTTCCATAAAATTATGTGCCATAAACAATATCTCCCTTTTGTCTTTTTTCAAAATCAAATCTATTATACAATATTTCGATAAAAATTTCAACATATTTTTTTGCAAAATTTTTATAATTATTTTGCAATTATCTGTAATATGTGCTATAATAATCAATAGAAATTCAATCATACGGCGCAGAATGCCGATTTTAAGAGGACTAACTATGAACACCAACCAGCTTATAGAAAATTATAAACAGGAAATGCTTGATACTCTCGCAAGGCTTGTGGCAATACCATCGGTCAGCACCAACCCTGACGGCGACGCTCCTTTTGGAAAAAACTGCAGGCTTGCTCTTGAGCGTTTTCTTGACATTGCAAAAAGCTTAGGCTTTGAAACGGCAAATTATGACAACTATGCAGGCTCGGCTCAGCTTGGCAAGGGCAAGGCGGAGCTGGGAATTTTAGGGCATCTTGACGTTGTTCCCGTAACAGAGGAGGATTGGGCAACGCCGCCCTTTACAATGACAATAAAGGACGGTAAGGCTTTCGGCAGAGGCACAAT
>CAMDZU010000177.1 GCA_945910715.1 uncultured Clostridia bacterium | reverse complement strand
ATTTGCAAAAACCGTAAGGTATATTATGAGGATAAATCCGCCTCCAAGACCCATTGAGGCGGCAATTCCCGTTAAAAAACCGATAAATCCGCTCATTTCATCAGCAGCCTTACTGCGGAAATAAGCACGATTACGCCAAAAATCCGCCTTAAAATGTCGTTGCTGATTTTCTTTAAGGTAATTGTTCCCACAACCGCTCCCGCAAAGCCAAGGGGAATGTATTCCCACGCCTGCCTTATGTCAAGCCTGTCCCCCATAAGATAGGCAATGGCTGTGGCGCAGCTTAAAACGAAAATCAGCGCCACCGAGGTTGCGTGAGACTTTTTCGGCTCAATTCCAAGATATTCAAGGGCGGGAACGGCAACAACTCCGCCTCCCGACCCGAAAAGCCCGTTAAGTATTCCGCAGGCAAAGCCGATAAAAACCTGTTTAAGTTTATTCTTCATAATATCACCCAAGGTATTTTATGCGGAATTTTGTCGGATATGCAAAATCAAAGAAGCGGAGTCCGAAACCGAACTCCGCCTTGAACCGCCGCGCCGTTGTATGACGTATAAAACCCGCACGAAGCAGGGTGGGTAAGATACCGATCCGGGTTCACGCTCCCTTCGTCCTCAAAGAGGGAGGTCTGCAATCCGCCGGAAAAGATAAATCCCGTTTAAAGTGTGTTGGATTATAAAAATCACCCTGACGCACGCCGCAGTAATAATATTATATTAAGTTTTTACGGGAATATTACACCCATCAGTCGGTAATATCATCCTCAAACATCTGGTCAAAGCGTGTTATAAATGCGTCGCCAACCTCGGTGTAAAGCTCCTCGTCGTCGATAGTTGACAGCATAAACTCGCCGTCCTTTTCGATTTCCTCAAGGACAATGAACTCTCCGTCCTCGTCCTCGTCAAATTCGTCCTCCTCAGTGTATTTAACAAGAGCAACGAAATTTCTGTCGTCGTATGTTATAGCATCGATTACCTCAAAAGGCTCGCCATCCAGATCAACTATATTGGGAGTGTATTCCTCTTCTGTATTTAAGTTTTCAAGCTCTGCCACTGTGTTACCTCTCAATAATTTATTTGCCGCAGCCAACAAATAAATTATACAATATCACCGTGAAATTGTCAATATGAAAAAAACAGAAATAGAGGGTTTTTATGTAAAATACAGCAAATATATGCAATTGCAATAAAGCTGTAACGCTAAATTTGTTTATTATTATTCCACAAAAATTGTTGACAATCGGTAGATAATGTGGTATATTATAGACAAGGAAAACAGAAGAAACCAAAACACCAATCACACTCATAATATGATGATAGCGAGTAAAATGTGAGCGGTGGGAGGGAGTAAGCCGGTATCCCAGACAGGACATTCAATCACAACAATCACAACGTTCAAGCAGGAATTGAAGTCCGTATGCACTCCATATCCGTTATATATCGGGGTGTAAATAATAGTCGGAAAGGAAGCGAGTCCCGTGGAAAATGAAACAATATCATCAGAAATGTGGCTCGGCGCCAAGAAGTAAACCGATCGAACATGACTTTGCAGATGTCGTCGGCTTTTAAGCGTCGGACGGCGGATGAGTTAAAATATAAGCGTTTAGCTAATGATTTACAGGCAGTTGGGTTCACATTATCTGAAGCATTTATGTAGCCGAAGGGTTTTCAGCAAAGCTCAAAAGCATGGCAGCAGTTGTTGGTGAAAGAAACACTGCGAAAACTCAGAAAGTAGGTAAGAGCGGAAAATGCAGATTGATTAAGAGATGACAAAAGCCATCGCCGAATCATTGTAAGCAGTGTAACTGCTGAAATGCAGAAGTAGGCATTTAAGTGCGAAATGAAAGAGTGATTGAAATGCCATATATGTTTAAACCGCAATAGCGTTAAAATAAACGGCAGTCACAATTAAATAGGAAAAATGTTCCAATATAATGCAGGAGCTGATGCAAATGCAGACAGTATTTATTCGGGAGTTTACTCCACCGGAATAAATGAAAGGACATAAGTCCAATGTACTAATTGAATATTTATATCCCCACAGCAGAAGTAATGCCGTGGGGATTTCAATTTATTTATATTGCCATTATGGCATTTTCGTGATATAATGATAATGAAAATAAGGCTCACAGAGGTAAAATAATGGCATATAAACTCAATATGGGCGGCTGGAACAGCGTTTTTGCCGTTCCTACCGGCGTTGTTGACAATTACATAAAGCTTGCGAGCGGCGATAATCTTAAGGTGCTGCTGTTTTTTCTGCGCCACGGGGGAACAATGTTCACAAGCGACGACGTGGCGCAAGGTACGGGTGTTGCCTCGGGGGCGGTTGAGGACTCAATAAAGTTCTGGGAGCAGCGTGGTCTGATTTCCGCCGAGGGAGTTGAGCTTGTTCCGAAGGCGCAGGATGACAATATTGTTTTCAAGAAAAACGAGCCTGCCGAAAGTCCGTCGGTGAAAAAGGTGGATTTGACAAGAGATCCCCAGTTCAGACCTGTTGAAATTGCGGCTTCGGTTAGAGGCAGCGACGCAGTGAAGTTTCTCTTTACACGCTGTGAAAATCTGTACGGCAGACCTCTTAAGCACGCCGAGCAGAACGCTCTTATGCTTATCGTTGAGGAAGCGGGGCTTCCTGCCGAGGTGACAATAATGCTGGTGGAATACTGCTTTGCAATCGGCAAGAACACTCCTGCATACATAAAAGCAATGGCTAACGGCTGGGTTGAAAATGAGATAGTCACCATTGAAAGAGCGGAAACGGAGCTCAGAAGGCTGAAAAAGTTCAACGCCGCCGAGTACGAGCTGAAGCGGCTGTTTGAGATGAACTGCGCTTTCTCAAAGGCACAGCGTGAATATCTCACAAAGTGGATTGACGAATATAACTTCTCTACCGAAATGATTTATGAGGCTTATCAGCGCACCCTTGACGGGGCAGGAAAGCTGTCCTTCCAGTATATGGACAGAATTTTGCAGAATTGGCATAACAACGGCTTTACGGTGATTTCGCAGGTAAAGGAAAACGAAAACAAGCGCCGTGAAAAGGCAAAGGAGGAAAAGGCTTCTTCCTTTGATATTGACGAGCTGGACAAGCTTGCGCTTGAGAAATACGGAGGAAACAATGGGGTTTGATCAGAAATTCTATGCGGAGGCGGAGGAAGAAATAAAGCGCCGCAGAACGGTAAACGCACAGCTTCAGGACAGCCGCATTGCCGAAGCGGAGCTGAAAGCGCCTTCCATAAGAGAATACAGGCTTGAAATGGCAAGAACAGGGGAGAAGCTTGCTAACGTTATTCTTGCAAGACCCTCTGACGCAAAGGAAAAAATCGAGAGTATCGAAAAGGCAAACCTTGCCCTGCAGGAAAAAACCGAAAAGGCTCTTGAAGAGGTGGGGCTGCCGAAGGATTATCTTGATAGTATCTACAACTGTCCTAAGTGCAGGGACACGGGAATTTTCGAAAACCGCCGCTGTTCCTGCTTTATGGATATTGTGAAGCGGCTTGCCTCAGAACGGCTCAATTCCAGCTCACCAATGCAGCTTTGCGGCTTCGACAGCTTTGATTGCAATTATTATCCCGACGTGGTTGATACTGTAAAAAAAGTAAATGTGCGTAAGCTGATGCAGCATAACCTTGATTTTTGCGTTAAGTATGCGGAAAATTTCCATTTGCCAAACGTGAGCATTGTTATGAAAGGCCAAACGGGACTTGGAAAAACTCACCTTTCCCTTGCCATTGCCGAAAAGGTCCTTGAACAGGGGTACAGCGTGATTTACGGCTCTGCGCCTGATTTGTTCCGCAAGCTTGAACAGGAGCATTTCGGCTACGAAAAGTCCGACGAAACCTCGGAGCTTATTATGTCGGCGGATTTGCTGGTGCTGGACGATTTGGGCTCTGAATTCAGCAATCCGTTCTACACTTCATCGCTTTATAATATTCTCAATACCAGATACAATTCGGGCAGGCCAACCATTGTCAATACGAATTTAGAGTCGGCTGAAATCCAGCAAAGGTACGGCGACAGAATTACTTCACGTCTTTATGCTATGGAGCAGCTTTTCTTCCTTGGAAAGGACATCAGAGTGCAGAAAAAGCTTGCAAAAAAATAACCGCAGACGTCGATAAATTTAGCCGATAATCAATCAGATTATCGGCTCAGACTGTCGATAAACCCACGCACCGCAAAAATGCGGGTTCAAAGTGATAA